>CAZBUT010000077.1:0-6993 GCA_964495165.1 uncultured Muribaculaceae bacterium
ATTGATAACCAACTGACTCTCTTTTGATTATTTTCATCGAACTCACGTTAATATAGAAGTCATTGTTGTTGACGATTGTTCCACGGATTGCACTGTCTCTAAAATTAAATCGTTGAATCTAAACAATGAGATCAAACTCGTTTCTCACCGTAGAAACATGGGGTTAAGCCAAGCCCGTCTCTCTGGTCTTGCTAATGCATCTGGTGAATATGTGTTTTTTTGGGACGCAGATGATACAGTATCTGCTCACACAATTGACTATTTATATCGTCAAGCAGACCGCACGCACTGCGATATTGTTCAAACAGGCATACGACGAATAAATAGAGCTGGCATACGTTTACCTTTTTTCAATCCGCTTTCTTTTTTCAAGAAAGAGATTTATACCGCGTCAGAAATAATGCCGATATTATTGGGAAAACGCGGATTCCCGTTGAGTGTATGGGGCAAATTGTATCGACGAGATATGCTTGCTGAAATAAAACTTGAAGCCGAGAAGATTTTTATGGGGGAAGATATGCTTTTGAATATGCGCGTTTTCAATAGTGATGCAAAATTGTCTTGGGTTGACCATATCGGTTACAATTGGACAACAGGTGGCGGTTCTTCTAAAACACCGCAAGAATTGTGGAACGATGACAAAAAGCTTTATCTGAGATGTGTAGAAGTGCTAACCGAAATAAATGCCGATACCGAAATAAACCGCAATGCGTTGGCTTCCGGAGCAGTTGAGGCTTTTGTCTCTGCAATCGCCGGATTATTGGCAAATCCGTTCCGCAGCCGTAATAAAACAAAAGCATGGGTTGCACGAGAATTATCGTTGCCTTTCTGGCAAGATGTGAAACCTTGTCTTGGCGACGCTCATAAAGGAATCGACCTGTCTGATGCTGAAGCTGTATTTGCTTATGCCGGCAAATATCTGAAATCACATTGGTTATACTATGCCGCAACGCCTTTATTGAGATAAATACGTTAAAATCTCTGTCGAGAATTTATGCATTGTGCATAATTTGCTATCTTTGTAATTTAATAATGCCTGCAATGTCAACAGAACGCAAATCGGTATATAAACGTGGAGCCGACGACGGGTTTTACTTTGGAGTATATCTCGTTGTTCTGTTTTTTGCGTCGGTATTTGCCATGACACTTCCATTTGCCGGATTGCTCATGATGATACTCATGTTGAGCGTTCCATTTGTGATATACCGTTTTTTGCGCCGGACTTATGTCGCAGACAACGGAATGACTCAATATTCGGCATTGTGGTTGCAGGGCATCATCATATTCTTTTGCGGCTCATTGCTTTCAGGATTGGTTGCATACGTATATATGCGTTGGGTTAATCCCGATTTCATTATGTCGATTGTAAAAGATGCTATCGGCATATATAGTTCATCAAATTGGGAAAACGGTCAGGAAGTTGCCGATGTGCTTCAAAAAATGATTGACCAAAAATTGGTGCCGAAACCAATAGAAGTGGTGATACAATCTATATGGACGGCTGTATTCACAGGCTCGCTGTTGTCAATGCTTGTAGCCCTTGTAGTGCAGTCAAAAAAAATAAAACCGACTGAAATAACGAAAAAACAATAAACTATGGATATATCTGTTATTGTCCCCTTATACAATGAGGCTGAGTCGCTTCCCGAACTTGAGGCATGGATACGCCGGGTAATGGAAGCCAACGGCTTCAGTTATGAGATATTGTTTGTGAATGACGGAAGTACCGACGAATCGTGGGACGTAATCAAAAAATTGCGATTGCAAAACGATTGCGTGAAAGGTGTATGTTTCCGTCGCAATTACGGAAAATCTCCGGCGCTGAACACCGGTTTTGCCCGGGCTAAGGGCGATGTGGTGATCACCATGGACGCAGACCTGCAAGACAGTCCCGATGAAATTCCGGAACTATACCGAATGATAAAGGAAGACGGTTATGACCTTGTATCTGGGTGGAAACAGAAACGTTATGACCCGTTATCCAAGACTATTCCCACAAAGTTATTTAACGCTACGGCACGCAAAGTAAGCGGCATTAAAAATCTGCACGACTTCAATTGCGGGCTAAAAGCCTATCGGGGCAAAGTCGTAAAACGCATTGAGGTTTACGGCGATATGCATCGTTATATTCCGTACCTTGCAAAAAATGCAGGATTTACGCGCATCGGAGAGAAAGTCGTGCATCATCAAGCCCGTAAATATGGCAAGACTAAATTTGGCCTTGACCGTTTTGTTAACGGTTATCTTGACTTGGCTACACTGTGGTTCACGTCAAAGTTCGGAATCAAACCGATGCACTTTTTCGGTTTGCTTGGCAGTCTCATGTTTATTCTCGGCTTTATTGCCGTTGCCGCAGTGGGCGGAATGAAGCTTTATAACATGTATAGTGGTAATGACTATACACTCGTTACCGATTCGCCCTACTTTTATCTGTCGCTTGTGTTGATGATACTCGGCACGCAGTTGTTCCTCACCGGTTTTATCGGTGAATTGGTAGTGCGCAATTCGCCGCGACGCAATGATTATGAAATCGAAGAAGAATTAGATACCGATAGATGAACACTCCTGAACCATATTTGCGATTCCTGGATTTGGTAAAATCCCGGTATTCATGCAGGGCATATCTGCCTGAACCAATATCCCGTGAAGATATAACGGCTGTTATTGAAACGGCAAGACTTGCTCCCTCGGCATGCAATCGCCAGCCGTGGACGTTTTTTGTGGCCGACACCCCCGAGTCTTGCAAAACCGTAGCTCTATGCTATGACAGGGAGTGGGCTAAAGGTGTTCCCGCATTTATTGTCGCGTGTGGCGACCGGGAACAGGCGTGGTCACGTTCTTCCGACGGTAAAAGCCACGTTGACATTGACTTGTCGATTGCTATAGAGCATATTTGTCTTGCATCTGCAGCAATAGGATTGGGGACATGCTGGATATGTAATTTTGATGTTGAACGGCTACGCAATGCATTGAATATGCCTGACAATATCGAACCGGTGGCGATAATAGCTATAGGGCATTACGATACATCGGTTGCGATACCTGAAAAGAAACGCAAATCAATTGACGAGATAATTGTATGGGAAGATTAACGGTATTCATATTATCGTGTTTTGCGATTATTACAACGCTTGGCGGGTGCAACTCCTCGGGTTGCATAGAGAATCAAAGCAGCGTGCCGCTTGCCGGCTTTTATTCTGGAGCGACAATGAAAGGCGTAGCCGTAGATTCAATAAGCATCGGTGGAGTTGGCGCGCCCAACGATTCGATGATTGTGGCTAATGGGCAAGGTATATCTCAAGTGTATTTGCCGTTCCGCTCTCGCGACTCCAAAACGTCATTTTTTATCCACTATGAGCAGGAAGCACTTAATTATGACGCATTAAATGACACGCTTACATTTGAATATAGCTCGATTCCCTATTTCGTATCAGAGGAATGTGGAGCAATGTATTATTATCGCATTTCCCGGTTGAGCTATACCCGTCACCTGATAGATTCGGTGGGGCTTGTTGACTCGCTCATCAACAATACCGATATAGAGAGAATACGCATTTACTTCCGCATGGCTGAAACTGAAGAATGATGAAACGATTGATAACAATAATATTGGTGATTGCCACGCTTGGATATTGCGCTGAAGCTCAACGTCGCATCACGCCGGTCAATCCTCAATTATCGACACCAAAAACCGAAGTTGAAAAGAAAAATGGCAAGGAAGAGGTTGACTTGAGCCGCTATGTGGAAGCGCGCGATGAATTTGGCAACGTGTTTTTAGTCGATTCTGTTACCGGTAAAGAGTATGTCGACTCAGCCGCGCTAAAAGAGAAAGATGTCATAAAATATCCCAAGTTTCACGAATTGACATTTGGTGTGAACATCTGGGATCCGGTTATGCGTGTACTCGGACAGAAATACGGAGGTGCCGAGGCTTGGGCCGAACTGAGCATTCACAACCGCTTCAAGCCGATTGTGGAAGTAGGCTTTGGTATGGCCGATGCCGCTCCCGATGACGGGAATTATACCTATAAAAGTTCGGCAGTGCCTTATTTCAGATTAGGAATGAACTACAACTTCCTGTTCAAAAAAATAACCGATTACCAGTTTTATGCAGGTCTGCGCTACGGATTCTCTTCATTTTCATACGAACTGACAAACGTCACCATGGATTCAGGTTATTGGAACGAACCCGAAGCGTTCAATATTCCATCTCAAAAATCAACCGTAGGATACTTGGAAATCTCATGCGGATTAAAAGTTAAAATTTATAAGAATTTCTATCTGGGGTGGGCTTTGAAATATCATTCGATATTGCATGAAAGCAATAATAAATATGGTAAACCGTGGTATATACCGGGATTCGGTACTCGCGGAAATTCGCTGACAGGTGCATTCTCGCTTATGTACACAATTCCTATTAACCAAAAGAGCGTTACTGTTGCAGATGTCGCCGACCCGGCAGCCGAGACAACCCGCCCCGACCAATCAGATACCATTGTACAATGAAACGAATTGTAATCATAGGAGCGTCATCGGGACTCGGTTATCGCATAGCCGCCGATTTTGCCAAAATGGGATGGCAAGTTGGCGTTGCCGCACGCCGGGAAGCGCCATTGGCTGAACTGCACCAAGCATTCCCGCAAAATATAGTTTATACAACAATAGATGTCACAAAACCCGATGCCGGAGAACGTCTCAATCTATTGATTGAAAAAAACGGTGGCATGGACACATTATTGCTGTCGTCAGGAATCGGGAAACAAAACCCCGATCTGAATGAAACGATAGAAGTTGATACAGCCATGACCAATGTCGTTGGGTTTATGCGCATTATCAACTCTGCATATAACTATTTCCGCAACACAAACAAGCGCGGACACATCGCATTCATATCTTCCGTCGCAGGCACCATGGGATTGGGTGTTGCGGCAAGCTATAGCGCGACAAAACGCTTTCAATACATCTATGCCGACGCCTTGGAACAACTTGCCCGCATGCAAGGTGTCGATGTGAAATTTACCGACATACGACCCGGATTTATCAGCACCCCATTGCTTGACGGAGCACAAAATTATCCGATGACCATGACAGTCGATCATGCTGCGCCACTTATTGAACGCGCCATACTGAAACAAAAGCGCCGCGCCGTCATCGACCTCCGGTGGAGCCTGATCGTAGCCCTCTGGAAACTCATACCCCGCCCCCTCTGGAAACACCTCCCCATCAAAACCAACTGATAATAAATTAACAGACTGATATGCGAATAGATATACTGACTGTGTTGCCCGAAATGCTTGAGTCGCCTCTCGGTTGCTCAATCTTGAAGCGGGCTCAAGACAAAGGACTTGCTGAAATCGTTGTGCACAATTTACGCGACTACACAACCAATAAGCACCGTAAGGTCGATGACTATCCATTTGGAGGCGAGGCCGGCATGGTGATGCAGATTGAGCCTATCGACCGGGCAATTTCAGAACTGAAGTCTCAACGCAACTACGATGAGGTGATATTCACTTCGCCCGATGGAGACGTGTTTGACCAACCGATGGCCAACAGCCTGTCGCTTTTAGATAACATCATTATATTGTGTGGCCATTACAAAGGTATAGACTATCGCATACGCGAACATCTTATTACTAAAGAAATATCTATAGGCGATTATGTGCTGACCGGCGGGGAACTCCCCGCTGCTATTATTGCCGATGCCATTGTGCGGCTCATTCCCGGAGCAATCGGTGATGAGCAAAGCGCGTTGAGCGACTCTTTTCAAGACAACTTGCTTGCACCGCCGGTATATACCCGTCCTGCCGAGTATCGCGGTTGGCGAGTGCCCGACATCTTGCTGTCGGGACATCAAGCGCGCATCGATGAATGGCGGCATGAACAAGCACTGGAACGCACTCGACGCTTGCGTCCCGACCTGTTGCAAGACTAATTGATTCACTTATCAATAAAAAATCCCGGATTATACCGGGATTTTTTGTTACTTGCTACGGCAAGGTTTGCGTTTTTTCTTGGTTTGGCGCAAGACAAGAGCAGAGCGAGCCGGCAGATATAACTTGAGCCACTCCACACCGTGTGGTTTGTATAGCTCATCAAGTTGAGTGATGTGTTTTACTGCTTCATCTATGTTGCCATAACCTCCAAAGTCGGGGCTGTCGCTCGACAGAACAGTTTCATATTCGCCTCCCGGGGCAAGTATGCCGTAGTCGGTGAATGATTTGAAAGGGTTGAAGTTGAATACAAACACCAGACTGCCTCGTTTGAAAGCGAGCACTTGGTCATCGTCTTTCTCCCATAGCTTATCGACAGGAAGCATTTGGAATTTTTTTTCGCTCTTGACCAATTCGATCATAGCATTGTCAAAGTCATTGAGATAGTGGTATTTCAACTCTTTGCGGTCAACCAAATCCCATTGCCGACGTGCATACTTGTGAGACCAGCCGTTACCTTCGCGCGGAAAATCTATCCACTCGGGATGCCCAAATTCGTTGCCCATAAAGTTGAGATATCCGCCATTGATAGTGGCGAGTGTCACAAGGCGTATCATTTTGTGGAGCGCGATGCCGCGAGCCACAGTCATATCATCATCGCCTTTAGTCATGTGCCAATACATCTTATCATCAATGAGACGGAATATGACTGTTTTATCGCCAACGAGAGCCTGGTCGTGGCTTTCGACATAGCTGATTGTTTTTTCATCGGCACGACGGTTGGTTAGCTCCCAGAATATCGAAGTAGGGTGCCAATCTTCGTCTTTCTTTTCTTTGAGCATTTTAATCCAATAATCGGGGATACCCATTGCCATGCGGTAGTCAAAACCAATGCCTCCGTCTTCAAACGAAGTTGCAAGTCCAGGCATTCCGCTCATCTCCTCTGCGATAGTGATAGCATGAGGGTTGACGCTGTGTATTAATTTGTTGGCAAGCGTGAGATAGGTGATGGCATTTGTGTCTTGACCGCCCTTGTAATAGTCTTCATATCCGCCAAATG
>CAZBUT010000078.1:0-6917 GCA_964495165.1 uncultured Muribaculaceae bacterium
CAGCAATTGCAATCTTGCGCCGGTAATTAGGGGAAATCTCTTTTATGTCGTTAAAATAACTGAATTTAAAAATATTCTGCGAAGAATAGCACATCACAGCTCCCGACAAAGTTATTATCCACACAAGATACAACCACATAAGCAACAATGGCAAAAAAGCAAAACTACCATATATGGCGTTGTATTTTGAAACATACAACTGTCCTGAAACAAACAACCATTGCAATATGTGAAATGCGGTACCGGAGATAATTCCCGACACAAATGCATGTTTAAATTTCACTTTCGTATATGGAATCAAGACATAAACTCCGGCAAAAAACAGCCATGTCAATACATAGGTTGCTACATCAAGCAACACAGGATATATCGGAGAAAAAAATTCAAATGCTATGGCATTTTGCAGAGCTTCTGACATAAATATCTGCAACCCGCTCGCACATATCATCAATATCGGCAATATAAGAAATATAGCTGTATAGTCGGTTATTTTACGCCAAATGCTACGCCCCTTTTTAATGCCCCACACTGTGTTAAAAGCATCTTCAACACTGCCGACCAATGAAATCAATGTCCATAACAAAAATACAATGCCAACTCCCACAAAGATTCCTTCTGAAGCATGCGACAGATATGAATCAACGAAACCAAACGCTGTGTCTAATGTTGTTTTGTCAATAGGCAACGAATCGACCAATTGAGATTGAAGTATATTTTGGAATCCAAATCCCCGACCTATAGCAAACACCAGAGCCAAAGCGGGGACTATCGCTAATATTGTACGATAGGTCAACGCCGCCGCACGCGATTGTAAATCGGTATTAAGAAATGAACTGACCGACAAATTCACTGTTTTTATGGCACTCACTAATAAACCCGACCGGGTATCGTTCCACACGCCGCTTCTACAATAATCCCAAACGGTCAAACACCAACGCCTGATGCGCCACACAACTGATTGTTTTTTGTCGGATTGCCTCATATCAATAGTGTTTTGTCATTTTTTCATTTAGATTTCAACCCAAAGCGCATAAAAATTAAAAGCAGCAGGGCTATAAGCCGGGTTATGTTATCATTGCACTTCCTGACAAGCAGGGACACAATGACAGTCCGTCATTTATCTGAGCGGCATGTTGCCATGACGCTTTAGCAGTCCACCCCCCGACAATGGGCGAGCAACCCTTAAATGCCGGTATACTTGACCTTGCAACCCATAAGACGTGCGGCATGCAATATTGCTATCACACCCGGTGAGCTCTTACCTCGCCTTTTCACCCTTACCCTGACAATGCAAGGCGGTTGTTTTCTGTCACGCTACTCTACCGTCACCGATAGCTTCCCGTTAAGAAATATGGTGCTCTATGTTGCCCGGACTTTCCTCACACCCCTCATAACGTGGGTGAGCGACGAACCGCCCTACTGCTGATAAAATGCGTTTGGTGATACAAAATTACTCATTTTTCATTGAAAATTTGCAGATATTTGGTAACGATTTCCTATTTTTGTAAAAATTTCAGAATAATAAGCATCAACATGGAAAAAAGTTACGACAAGTTATACGGATTGATCGGTTATCCGCTCATTCACTCTTTTTCTCAAAACTACTTCAATCAAAAATTTGAGGCAGAAAACATCAATGCCCGCTATGTCAACTTTGAGATTCCCGACATAGGAGATTTAATGGAGGTAGTGAGCGAAAACGACAACTTGTGGGGTCTGAACGTAACAATTCCATATAAAGAACAAGTCATACCATATCTTGATGAGATAGATGAAGATGCTGCTAAAATAGGCGCAGTAAATGTCATAAAATTTATTCGCAATAAAAATTCATTGAAATTCAAGGGGTACAATTCCGACATTATAGGATTTTGTGACTCAATCAGACCGTTACTCACTCCGGCGAGGACAAAAGCACTTGTTCTCGGAACGGGAGGTGCCGCCAAAGCTGTTTTCCGCGGGCTTGAAAACCTCGGCATATCACCGATTTATGTATCTCGCACCAACAAGGAAGGTATGCTGACATACGGCGACCTCACATCAGAAGTCATTGCCGATCATAAAATAATTGTAAATACCACACCACTTGGCATGTACCCACACATGGACGAATGCCCCAATATTCCATATCAATGCCTGACCCCTGAGCATTTGTGTTATGATCTGCTATACAATCCCGACGTAACATTATTCATGAAACGTGCAGAAGAATTTGGGGCAGAGACAAAAAATGGTCTTGAAATGCTATTATTACAAGCATTTGCCGCATGGAATATATGGAACGCAAAATAATTAGATAATGGCGTCGGCAGGAAAATTAATATACATCGCGTTAATCTTTTTTGTTCTGTTTCCTTTTGATTTAGTGACAGGCAACACTTTAATCACACCGGCGTTGGCTCTATTTTTGGGCTTGGCGTTTGCGTTGGTATTTAAATGTCCATATCCTAAGTTTAACAAAAAGACATCTAAGTACTTGTTGCAAGCCTCAGTCGTAGGATTAGGTTTTGGCATGAATGTCAACGAGTCATTACAATCTGGCAGCGGGGGCATGATGTTCACTATTATATCGGTTTTCGGTGTAATGGTATTGGGAGTCGCTATCGGCTATTTAATGCATCTCAACCGCAAGACATCATACCTTATATCATCGGGAACAGCAATATGCGGAGGTAGTGCAATAGCAGCAGTCGGTCCGGTACTAAAAGCCAATGAACAAGAGATGGCAATGTCGTTGGGCGTAATATTCATTCTTAACGCAATCGCATTATTTATATTTCCGCCAATAGGACATTATTTAGAAATGACCCAACAACAATTTGGCACATGGGTGGCAATTGCCATTCACGATACATCGTCTGTCGTAGGAGCAGGCGAAGCCTATGGCACTGAAGCCTTAAAAGTAGCAACACTTATAAAATTAACACGCGCTTTGTGGATTATTCCATTGGCGTTTATCACAATGTTGATTTTCCGTAACAAATCAAGCAAAATAACAATTCCATGGTTTATTTTCTTGTTTGTAATAGCAATGGTTATCAATACCTACTTTAACCTGCCACAATCATTAACAGAATCAATCGTGTGGATTGCAAAAAAAGGTCTTGTATTGACACTATTCCTTATTGGAGCAAGCATGTCTATCTCTACAATAAAATCTGTTGGGTTTAAACCACTAATTCTCGCATTACTACTTTGGATAATCACTGGGGTAAGCAGTCTTCTTGTGATACTCAACACGATATAACAGTTTCATTGTGAAACCACCGTTATCCTATACCCCGCTACTCCCTCTGCTATTATCATTTGCCGCAGGTATTCTTTTAGCTGAAAGTTCTATTCCTTTATACGCGGTTATAACACCGGCAATCCTTGCTATAATATTATATTGGAAGAAACGTGTCTTTCTTGCTATCTGTCTCATGGCTATATCAGCCGGCTGGTTAAACACAGAGATTCAATCACCTAAGCCATTAGAAAATATATACCACGGTGTAAAGCGACAATACACGGCTGTCGTATGCTCTGAACTTGAAGCAGAGACGACCATGCGTCTTGTTGTCTCAATCAAAGGAATCGGAAAGAGCCAATTAACGACACCCTCGGTCTTTCCGGCAATCAAAGCCGGCGACATAATATCATTTACGGGAGAACTGCACACTCCGGAAAACACGCATGACTTGCCCGATGAATGGGATATGGAATCATTTCTACACCAGCAAGGAATAATAGCAACCGCCTTTCTACGACCTGAGCAAATTGACATCATCGGACAATCAAATGCTTTTATTTGGAAAATCAAAAGATTGCAAACGTCTATAATATCTTTGCTCGGAGCAAGCTCATTATCTGATGACACAACGTCATTTTTAATCGCAACTATCACAGGTGACGACTCTCTGCTCTCGACCGAGACTCGCAACACCTACTCTACTTCAGGTCTCGCCCACATTCTCGCATTAAGCGGACTGCATGTCGGAATAATTGCATTTGTCATAGCCGTTATCTTATTCCCGCTTTACTTGGCAGGACACAACCGTACAAGATTTATTATCACAATAATTATCCTGTGGCTGTATGCAATCATGACCGGGTTATCACCCTCCGTAACACGCGCAGTGATTATGACCTCGGTATATCTAATGGGCATTATAATACAACGCCATTATAGTTCAATGAACGCTTTATGTTGCGCAGCTCTTTTAATTCTGATCTTCTCTCCAATGTCTCTGTATTCTGCCGGATTCCAGCTATCATTTGCCGCGGTAGCGTCTATTCTACAATTTGCCAACAGATTGAATCCCATAAATCCCAAAAAGCGCATTTACTACAATCTTATGTCGCTGGTTACAGTCTCTGTTTCAGCCATGATAGGAACCGGAGCCATAGCCACATATTATTTTCACTCTTTCCCTCTGTATTTTCTGCTTGGCAACATTTTGGTTATATCAATCTTACCGGTTGTCATAGGCGGTGGGGTTATAGTCATTATCCTATCAACTTGCGGATATGACCCACACTGGATATGTTGCTTTACAGACTCTTGCTACGGTATTATTGCAAAAACCGCTGAATTTTCAAGTTCGTTGCCCGGTGCCGACATAAGCGGAATCTATTTCCCGGCGTGGTTACTGCTACCCTATTTCGCTACCGTTACCGCATTATTGTGCACATTGGTTTATCGCAGATATATATGGCTGGCAACGACAATAATATGCCTTATAGCAACAATATCACTATATTTTGCCTCACAGTCTGATTACCCTGAATATGAGATGTACCTACCTCGTGACACCTACTACACCAACGTAATAGTACGAGAACGCAACATTATGTATCTGATAACTACCGCACATCCCATGAAACACTCAGAAATTATCGACCGAACAAAAAGCATATATAAAGACTACATCGATAAAAGAGGCATAGATTCTGTTTCTATTGTTACAACCCCTATACACACTGATGCCATGATATATGACGGAAAAGACATTTTCATAGGGGATAATCATTATGCTATAATAAGCGATGACAATGATGTCTACGCCCGTAAGCACAATCCCCGTTATGCTCTGATATGCCGAGGATATAAAGGTGATATTTTAGATGTGGAACGCATCATTGCTCCCGACTCTATCCTTCTGAGCAACGATTTGCACATAAAACGACACAATCGCTATCTTAAATATTGCTTGCAAAACAAAATTCCGGTACGTTCATTACGCATTAAATGAACATTCGTCAGTATCGTCAAGCTCATCTTCAAGCATTCGTCGCATTTCACGTAACAAACGTCGATTACGAAGTCGGATATACAGTCCTATCAATCCTCCGACAATCAGTCCTGTCCATGCCCCTGTAATAATTACATATTCTCCGGTTTCACTTATTGTAATCATAAGAAATACCAGCAACGGAATTCCTGTCACGAAACCTATCCAATTATGATTTTTACATAGTTTCTCAGCTTTATATGTAGCTATAATTGCATCTTTGACCGTCATAGACATATAATCGGTATTTGCCATCCAAAACCATATATACGCTGTAGCAAGAGCCATTATTACAAAAAAACTTATATAACCGGCAAACAAATACGCATTTACATTCATCTGCATATTAAATAAAATTATCCACAATGGTGATATAGCACATACTATTGTCATTGCGCGATAGCGTGCCATTAATTTATGCTTGATGCCTGTTGCATTATTTTTACACAAGCGCTCAGCAAGCCTGCGGTTTTCAAATTCCGCTTTATTAACTCGCAGTTCCAACTGTTGCCAATTGCGTTTAAGTTCTTCTATATCCATAAATTATCCTATCCTTTATTCTTTTGCATATTCAGCCAGTTTGACCTTGATGCGATGTATACGTGACGCAACATTATTTCGAGACAACCCGGTTATATAAGCAATCTCATCATATGATTTCTCATCTAACCACAACAAAATAATAGCTTTTTCCATTCTGTTTAATCGGCCGATGAGCCTATAAAGTTCTTTCATTCCGGCTACTTTATCACCGTCATCATCCGGAACATCAATCAACACATCAAGAGATTGAGCCCTTCCCAACTTGCTGTTGCGCCGATACAGGGTTACGCAAGTGTTGATGCAAGTGCGATATATCCATGTCGATATTTGAGAATCGCCACGAAATCCGTCAAGTCCTTGCCATATATTAATCAATATCTCTTGATACAGATCTTTAAAATGCTCATCATCTGAAGCATACATATAGCATACCTTGTAAATGATTTGCCTGTTACGTTCGATTGTAGCAAGAAATATTTGCTCTTTTTCTTCTTTGCGTTTCATTAAATGGCTGAATCGTATTTACTGAGTTAGACGCCAATTTTCTCAAAAAGTTGCATTCACATTAATTTTTTCGATACAAATATACTTCTCACAGCAAAGTTTCCCGTAATAAATTTGTACATTTGTAGGTATGAACAAAACGTTATCCGACATATTAGATAAAATACAAGAATGCAATTCATTGCTGGATCAGGGAATTATTGAAGACGCTGTTCTTCTCTCGGGAGAAACATTAGCCCGAGCCTACGAACAATGGTCATCAAACTTTAACAAAAACATTTCAACCACCGACGAAATCAACATTATGGCCATTGCGGCATCATGCCATTGCACGTCTCTTGCTATGATAGGCAACTATAATGATGCTTATGCCACTGCAATCGGTGCCATTTTGCAAATATCAATTGATACTAACAGCAGTATAAACATCGATCAATCACTCTTATCGATATATACTACAGCAATAATGACATTGCTCAACATAGTATCGTCTTTACCTCCCGATGATACCTCTCGCGACCACATCGCTATTATAACAAGATATATAGCATCAATGTTATATCATTACTACAACAAAGTAGGATTTGAATGTCCTCA
>CAZBUT010000079.1:0-6908 GCA_964495165.1 uncultured Muribaculaceae bacterium
TAAAGATTTTCTGGAGGAAACTGCTCAGGCACTGTTGCAATATCCGACAATCCCTTGTAACGATTGCAAATATTGTATGTCATGTCCTTACGGATTGGATATCCCCGGAATTTTACTCCATTATAATAAGTGCATCAATGAAGGTTATATGCCGTCATCATCTCAAGATCCCGGTTATCGAGAGGCACGCAGGGCGTTTTTGGTTGGATATGACCGATCAGTGCCACGTCTTCGCCAAGCCGATCACTGTATCGGTTGTTGGCATTGCACGCCACATTGTCCGCAAAATATAAAGATACCAAATGAAATGGAGCGTATTAATAAATTTGTGGAAATGTTGAAGCAGAATAAAGATTTTTGAAAAGTTCCCGTTACTATTGTTTAACTTATTCGTTGAATTTATAGAAATTCCCTTAAAATATTGCAAAGTCATCAAAAATAGCGGTGAACCTCTATTAGGATTGGAGACTTTGCCATGTCATTGGGATTTGTTCCCTGAATACCTTCCGGAATAGTCTCGTCATGGGATTGAAACAGATCAATCCAAAATTGAGGGATATTTCCGTTGGCATCTTTAAATGTCATGGGTTTGCTTGTGAACAAAGGAGTATTGTCATCATTTCTGTAGCATTCATAAATTAATTCCGAACAATACATCTTGCCGTTATCGGGCAAAAACGACCAATCATAAGGTTCACCCATGAAGTTGCGCGCTTTTTCGGCCGCTGCGATAGCCGAAAAGTCGATGGCAATACGTTTGACAACAACGCCAATTTTTCCATTGACGTGTGTGGCTGTTGTTAAAAAATCGTTTAAAGAAGATATTGATACGCCTTTTTTACTCGATGCTTCAATGACAAATGGACAATTGTTTTCATAAACAACCATTGCTACATGATCAAATTGTAAAGAATCGTTATAAGCTGTGACATTTGTGATTGCATTGGAAAAATCTGATCCTTCTGCCACGCAAAACAGCAAATCCCCCTCCTTAGGAGTAAAACCAGCCATATTGCAACTATGTAACGCTACGGCCATCGATATTATCCCATATATAAATCTACGCATAATAAATCTCCTATCCTCTCGCAAAAATACAAATTATTTGTAATAGTCTGCTTCCAATATAATTGTTAATGCCGAAATTTATTGAGTTTTCAAGTGATTTAGTGGAAACTTTTTTGCTGAAAATTTGTTTATTCAAGAAAAGGCTGTAACTTTGCAGTGCTTTTCTTAGCAAGTTCCGCAAACGTTCGGTGCAATAAATATTTTCGGCATCGAAACGCAACAAAATCCAATTAACAGTTTTAAAATTTCCAATACGTATCAGTGCTGTATTGGCTTAACGATTATCCTATACGTAATCATTAAAAACTCTTATGTACAATATTTCTGACCTCAACGCGATGAGTGAGTCTGAACTCAAAACAATCGCAGAGTCTATGGGAATGAAAAAAGTAGATCCCACTAAAAAAGACGAACTTATCTACCGTATTCTTGATCAACAAGCCATTGACATGGCAGCAAACGCTTCTGAAAAGAAACGGCGCACACCAAAAGAAGATAAACCAAAGAAAGAAAAAACATCTAAAAGCGAACAAAATAATACCACAGCTAAAAAGACAAAAAAACAGCAAGAGGAATTGCCGACAGAAGCAATAGAAAAAACGCTTCCGGAGTCAGTAAATACTGAAGCCGAACAAGTCGCAATTGCTGAAGAGAAAAAAGAGGGAACTGTTTTGCCCGCTCCCGCTCGTGGACGCCGTCGTCGCATAAGCACTCCTGAGCCGGTTGAAGTTCCTGCTGTTGAAAATGATGTCAATGAATCAATGCCGATTGATGTCATCGAAGAAGCCAAAGAGCAAAATGATGAAGACAAAGACGATCTCACAATGATTGCGCCTCTCGCAAAAGATGAAGAGCCGACAATGCCATTACATTTTGCCGAACAGCTAAAACCTGTTGATGAGAACAATACGCCAAAAGAAGATTCGGCTGAACAGGAAGAACAAGTCCCGGCGCAAGAGAAACCAAAAATGGATTTCCGTCCTAAAGATTCTACTTTCGGATCGTTCTTCCCTCGCAGTGAAGGGCGCAAATTTGTGCCACGCTCGCAGCGAGAAAAAGAGGAGGCCGCAGCAGCCGCAGCGTTGGCAGCCGCTACAGCTCCCATAATTATCGCAGAACCGGGGAAAGAAAAGCAACAGCAACAGCTTCAGCAACAAAAGCAGGGCAAGAAACAGAAAAACCGCAACAATCAACAACAGCCCGTTCAACAGCAACAACCGGCTGTTCCGCAATATAATTTTGACGGATTTATAGAAGCTGCCGGCGTGCTTGAAGTTATGCCCGACGGCTATGGCTTTCTTCGCTCAAGCGACTACAACTATTTGTCATCTCCCGATGATGTATATGTTACTCAATCGCAAATAAAGCTGTACGGGCTCAAGACCGGTGATGTGGTAGAATGCACAATACGTCCGCCTAAAGAGGGGGAAAAATATTTTCCGATGAGCAACGTGAAGCGCGTTAACGGACGTTCACCCGAATATATTCGCGACCGAGTGCCGTTTGAGCACCTCACCCCGCTTTTCCCTGACGAAAAATTTGACCTTACAAGTGGTCGCACTTGTAATATTTCCACACGTGTCGTCGACATGTTCTCTCCAATCGGTAAAGGTCAGCGCGGTCTCATCGTAGCACCGCCCAAAACCGGTAAAACAATTTTGCTGAAAGATATAGCAAACGCTATAGCCGAGAACCACCCCGAGACATATATTATGATTCTTCTCATCGACGAGCGTCCGGAGGAAGTTACCGACATGAGCCGCACTGTAAACGCCGAGGTTATTGCATCTACATTTGATGAACCTGCCGACCGTCATGTAAAAATAGCGAGCATCGTATTGGAAAAAGCCAAACGCATGGTGGAATGCGGTCATGACGTGGTGATACTTCTTGACTCTATCACTCGCTTGGCGCGAGCCTATAACACAGTGTCGCCGGCATCAGGAAAAATATTGTCGGGTGGTGTTGATGCTAATGCGCTTCAAAAACCCAAACGGTTCTTTGGTGCTGCGCGCAACATCGAGAATGGAGGCTCGCTTACCATCATAGCAACAGCGTTGACTGAAACAAGTTCAAAAATGGACGAAGTGATATTTGAGGAATTCAAAGGCACAGGAAATATGGAGTTGCAACTTGATCGCAAGTTGTCAAATAAACGCATCTTCCCGGCTGTTGACATCATGGCTTCAAGCACTCGCCGCGATGACTTGCTGTTGCGCACCGAGACAATAAACCGCATGTGGATATTGCGCCGATTCTTGTCTGACCGCAATTCAATAGAGGCAATGGAATTTATCAAAGACCGTATGGAACGTACAGCCAACAATGATGAGTTGCTCCGCACAATGGGTGACTAATATGGTTATATATGTGTCGGAATTGATAAAAAATAAGCTCTCGACAACGAGAGCTTATTTTTTTGCAATGAGATTAAGGTTTGCACACAGATTTTTTCTTCTGACGCTTTATTATCATTTTTCATTTGCAAAGATAAAGTAAAGGCGTTGATTTACCCCCCCTAAGTGTTAAATTAATTGAAATACGCGTAAATATATGTTAAATATGGTTTGTTGAATACGTGTTAATAAAATGGGTTGTGTAAGTTGTTGGGTTATTGTAACTTTGTTGAGGAAATAGTATGTAATAAATATCAAATTGTTTTATATCGCAAAACGGTTTGAATAACAATAAAAGACTTTGTAAATGAGTGATGTAATAAGGCTTTTGCCCGATTCTGTTGCAAATCAGATAGCTGCCGGCGAGGTGATTCAACGTCCGGCATCTGTCATAAAAGAGCTTGTTGAAAATTCGGTCGATGCAGGAGCTACTGCAATAAAAATTATACTAAAGGACGCCGGGCGCACTTTGATTCAAGTTGTGGACGATGGTTGCGGTATGAGCGATACCGATGCTCGATTGGCTTTTGAACGTCATGCAACATCTAAAATATCGCAAGCCGCAGATCTGTTTGATTTGCACACTATGGGATTCAGAGGCGAAGCCCTTGCTTCGATTGCCGCTATTGCTCAGGTTGATTTGCGTACTATGCGTCGTGGAGATACGGTTGGTACCCGACTGATTATAACCGGCTCTAAAGTTGAAAGCCAAGAACCGGAGGCTTGTCAACCGGGTAGCAATATGATGGTGAAAAACTTGTTTTTCAATGTGCCGGCACGGCGAAAATTTCTGAAAAAGGACTCTGTAGAGCTAAGCAATATTATGAAAGAGTTTGAACGGTTGGCATTGGTAAATACCGATGTCGAGTTCGCTTTGATTCATAATGACACCGTATTGCATCAATTACTCAAAGGATCTTTGAAGCAACGCATAAATGCGCTGTTTGGCAAGGCGCTTGATCATCAGTTGATACCGGTTGAAACCAATACATCGATAGTGAGGATTAACGGATTTGTGGGGTTGCCTGAGTTTGCCAGGAAACGCAATCCGTTGCAATATTTTTTTGTAAATGGGCGAAATATGCGTCACCCTTACTTTCATAAGGCAGTGATGCAATGTTACGAACAATTGATACCTTCAGACCAGCAGCCCAATTATTTTCTGAATTTCACAGTTGACCCTGAAACGATCGATGTGAATATCCACCCTACCAAAAATGAGATAAAATTTGAGAACGAGCAGTCGATATGGCAAATATTGGTTGCCGCCGTAAAGGAGTCGCTGGGGCGTTTCAATGCTGTGCCATCGATAGATTTTGATGCCGAAGATATGCCAGATATACCTGCATTTATGCCAGATGCAACAGCCCAACATGGTGTAGAACTTGATTTGTCTTATAATCCGTTTACATCAAACCGGACAAACCAACCCAAGCAATCGGGCGGCCGCGGCGATGCATCGTGGCGCAGAGAAGTAAATGCTGCAACTCGTGATTGGGATAAATTATATAATGATTTCACCTCAAGACGCGAAGACTCAATTGAAAATGTCAGGGCAAGCGCGCTCAATGAAATGGTACCGGTTGATGCCGATAAAGATGATGAGCCACGTCAGGAATTGCTTGATGTGAGTGTCGATGATTCTTCTATCTCGGTAATGCAGGTTAAAAACCGGTATATTTTGTCTCCGTCTAAATCGGGACTTATGGTTATAGACCAGCATCGCGCCCACATTAGGATTTTATATGACCGATATGTTGATTTGGCGCGTCTCGGGGCTTTGTCGACACAACGGGTGATTTTCCCCGAGATTATGCGTTTGTCGCCTGCCCAGAATGCTGTAATGGAAAGCATTGCCGATGAAGTAAATGCACTTGGATTTGACTTGTCCTATCTCGGTGATTGCTCTTGGAGTATAAATGGAGTCCCCTCGGTGATTGATAATGTCAATGCATCAGAAACCGTGTTGCAAATGATTGAGAGTGTAACAGAATCGGGAGAGGAACTTGGTTCCGGACTAAGAGAAAAGATTGCGTTGTCAATGGCGCGTGCCGCATCTATAAAATCGGGACAAGTATTGACGCAAACCGATATGGAACATTTGTTAAGTGATCTGTTTAAACTTTCGGCTCCCAATTATACACCTGATGGCAAATTGGTAGTCAGTATAATTTCAATTGAAGATTTACAACGTTTATTTGTTTGATTATGAAAAGAATTTATGCATTTTTGTCGATTATTGCGTTTGCACTGGGATACCAATTGTCGGCCAAAACTGTTTCGGAACGCATTGACTCGTTGATGCAGTCTCGATATGCGGCAACTGAGCCGGGAGCAGCTGTGATGGTAATAAAAGGCGATAGTGTTTTGGCTGAAGGTTATTATGGCATAGCCGATATGGTCACTCAAAAACCTGTGACGGATACAACCACGTTTAATATAGCATCAATATCAAAACAATTTACAGTTGTCGGTGCATTGTGTCTGCAACAGAAAGGATTGTTGCAAATCGATACGACGGTAGGAGCGTTTTATCCGCAATTTACTGCCGGATTTTGGAAAAATGTAACGTTAAAGCATCTTGCAAGCCAGTCATCGGGTATTCCCGACAGTCGTGACCGTTCATCGCGCCACGATATGATATATGCTACCGATTCGGCTTCGATGAGTTATTTCCCTCGTGTTGACAGTTTGAAATTCAACCCCGGCGAGTATTATGATTATATAAACCCTACTTTTTTGCTGATTGCAGATGTTATCGAGAAAACAACCGGCGAAAAATTTATTATGTATCAGCAACATACATTGTTTGACTGTTGCGGCATGAATGATACTTACTATTTTGATCCCAAGAAAAATCCCGATTGCCAGTCGCATGGATATGTGAAAGATGATAACGGGCTGTGGCGCGAAAAAGACTATGGAGAGGAAACATTTTTTGCGACACGTCCCGACGGCGGAATCTATTCGACTGCAAGAGATTTGGCTCGGTGGGAACGCGGTTTGGCATCAAAGGCGATCCTTAATGACAATTTGTTGGAAATGGCATACACACCGGTAGTATCGGTTACCGATAGCCCTTGGTGTGATTATCAACAACGAGCCAATACCTATTATGCGTTGGGGTGGTTTGTCGATAAAACACCCAGCTACCCTGTAAAGGTTTATCACACCGGTGATAACGGCGGCTATCAAGCCTATTTGGCTAAATATCCGTCGGAGGGCGTGGCAATAATAGTGCTTGAAAACCGCAATGACCTTGACCGTTGGGAAATGGCACTAAAGATAGACAAAATACTCAAAGAGGCAGGCTTGCTATAAACGTAGCATAGATTTTTGGTTTATTCATCAAAGTAAAGTGTCCTTTATAATTAATCGCAATTGAGCTTAATTAGGGACAGTCGTGAAATAGGCTTAAAAATATAATCAATTGATTGCCAATGC
>CAZBUT010000080.1:0-6843 GCA_964495165.1 uncultured Muribaculaceae bacterium
AACTTTTCATAGCATCCGATATTCACGGCTCAATGCATTGGTGTGGCAAAATGCAGAAATAGGGTATAAGGTTGTGGTAAACAATCTGCATCATGGCATGATATATCATAATGAGTTGTTTCGCGATTTGAGTGTAGGAGAGGTGGTAAAGGCATACGTGAAAAATGTCAGAACCGACGGAAAAATAGATCTGACTCTGTCGGACAAAGCTCAATCTCGTATAGGCACATTGGCAGAAGATATATATCAATGGTTGTCAATGAGAGGGGGCGAAAGTGGATTATGTGACAAGTCTTCACCCGAAGAAATCAAAAAAATATTTCAGTGCAGCAAAAAGGACTTTAAAAAGGCCATTGGGCAGTTGTTTAAAGAGCATCGCATTGTGCTCAATGCCGATGGTATGAAAATCGTTTGATAATCCGACTAAGCACCAATATTGGAGTAAAAGAGTGCATTTACTCATTTTTATGCACAAATATGCCTATGATGTGAAAAATTTTCGCCATATTTGCATGATATTTAAATTACAACAAATATATTACAGATAATGCAGTTTTCCGCAGCTCAAATAGCTTCGCTTGTTAACGGTGTAGTTGACGGCGACGGTAATGCAATGGTAAATACATTTGCTAAGATAGAAGAAGGTCATGCCGGTGCTATATCATTTTTGGCAAATCCCAAATATACTCACTATATTTATGATACTGAATCATCGGTGGTTTTAGTGAAACGAGATTTTGTTGCCGAACATCCGGTAAAAGCGACCCTTATAAGGGTAGATGATCCATACGCAACGCTTGCAACTTTGCTTGATATGGTAAATCAGTTGATGAATCCACAACCTGTAGGAATAGAGCAACCGTCATATATTTCAGCCGGCGTTGAGATACCCGAGGACGCTTATATTGGTGCTTTTGCATATATAGGCAAAGGGGTGAGACTTGGCAAGGGCGTTAAAATATATCCTCAGGTATATATTGGCAATAATGTTGAGATTGGGGAGAATACGATAGTTTACCCCGGTTCAAAAGTATATCATGGTTGTAAAATAGGTTCACGCTGTATATTGCAGGCCGGTGTAGTTGTCGGTGGTGATGGATTTGGTTTTGCTCCTGTGGCATCGGGCTACAACAAGATACCCCAGATAGGCAATGTTGTTATAGCCGACGATGTTGAAATCGGAGCAAATACAACTATAGATAGGGCTACAATGGGAAGCACCCGCATAGGCAAAGGTGTGAAACTTGATAACCTTATCCAAGTAGCCCACAATGTAGAGATAGGAGAAAATACCGTAATGGCCGCTCAAACCGGTATTGCAGGTTCGACGAAAGTTGGTGCTAATTGTATGGTTGGCGGACAAGTTGGTTTTGCCGGACATATTACTGTAGGAGATAATGTTCAGATTGGCGCTCAGACCGGTATCCCCTCTGATGTTAAAGACAGTAGCCGTCTTATGGGTTATCCGGCTACTGACGTGAAAGATTTTATGAGACAGTCGGTATATATCAAGAATCTTGGAAACTTGAACAGCCGAGTGAAAGAAATAGAGAAAAAACTGAATAAATAAATTACAATATACAATGAAACAAGTAACATTAAAGGGTGAATTTACCGTAAAAGGCAAAGGTCTTCACACCGGTATGGAGATAGAAGCTACATTTGCTCCTGCCCCCGAAAATTATGGATATAAATTCCAACGCGTTGACATTGAAGGTGAACCTGTGATCGATGCATTGGCCGAGAATGTCACATATACGACACGAGGAACGGTCATAAGCAAAGGTGATGTTAAGATAAGTACAATCGAACATGCGCTTGCAGCATTGTATGCATCGGGTATCGATAACTGTCTGATAAAACTCAATGCCCCCGAATTACCTATTCTTGACGGTAGCGCAAAGGAGTATTGTGAAAAAATCGCTGCGGTTGGTGTTGAAGAACAAAAGGCTGAAAAGGATTATTATATTGTAAAACAGAAAATCGAGGTGCGTGACGATACTACCGGCTCGTCAATAGTTGTGCTTCCCGATGATGATTTCAGTATCGATACAATGGTCGCTTTTGACTCACCTATATTGACAAATCAATTTGCAACACTTGAAAATCTCAGCGAGTTTGCTTCAGAGATAGCAGCAAGTCGCACGTTTGTGTTTGTGCGTGAAATAGAGCCGCTTGTAAAAGGTAATTTGATTAAAGGCGGAGATCTTGACAATGCAATCGTGATATATGACTCACCGCTTCCCCAAGAAGAACTTGATCGCATTGCTGATTTAATGAATGTCCCGCGTAAAAATGTATCGGAGTTTGGTTATGTCAACGACAAACCATTGTTTGCCGATAACGAGCCTGCCCGTCATAAATTGATGGACGTGCTTGGTGATATTGCATTGATAGGTCGTCCATTGAAAGGTAAAATCATAGCTACACGTCCGGGTCATTCTATAAATACTACATTCTCAAAGAAGATAAGAAAAGAAATTAAACGTCAGGAATTGCAAGCTCCGGATTACAATCCGTCGGCAGAGCCTATCATGGATAACAACCGTATCAGAGAATTGCTCCCTCACCGTTATCCATTCTTGCTTGTTGACAAAATTATCGAAAAGGGCGAGAATTATATAGTAGGTATTAAGAATGTCACTACCAATGAACCGTTTTTCCAAGGTCATTTCCCACAGGAACCGGTTATGCCCGGAGTGCTTCTTGTCGAAGCAATGGCACAGACCGGAGGTCTTCTTGTGTTGGGAACTGTTGACGAGCCAGAACGATATTCGACATATTTCATGAAGATAGATAATGTCAAGTTCCGTCAAAAGGTTGTACCCGGAGACACTCTCATATTCCATATCTCGTTTATGACTGAACTTCGTCGCGGTTGCGCCGTAATGAAAGGATATGCATTTGTTGGTGAAAAGATTGTTACCGAGTGTGAGTTTATGGCACAGATCATTAAGAATAAATAATACAACACCTTAATATTTTATGAAACAACCATTAGCATACGTACATCCAGCCGCAAAGATTGCGCCTAATGTTGTTATTGATCCATTTGTCACTATTGACCAAAATGTAGAGATTGGCGAAGGAACACGCATAGGAAGTAATGTCACCATTATGGAAGGTGCGCGTATCGGTAAAAACTGTACAATATTTCCCGGTGCCGTAATTTCGGGTGTTCCGCAGGATTTGAAATTTCAAGGAGAAGACACAGTTGCGATTATCGGAGACAATACGACGATACGTGAATGTGTTACAGTCAATCGTGGAACAGCGTCAAAAGGGAAAACTGTAGTTGGTAGCAATTGCTTGATTATGGCATATTCTCATATTGCTCATGACTGTGTGGTAGGTGACAATGTTATCATCTCAAATGCATCTCAAATCGCAGGTGAGGTTGTCGTTGACGATTTTGCTGTAATTGGCGGTGGAACATTGATTCACCAATTCTGCCATATCGGACCTCATGTTATGATTCAGGGAGGTGCATTGGTAAATAAAGATATACCTCCTTATGTCAAGGCTGCACGTGAGCCAATCGCTTATGCAGGTATTAATTCAATTGGATTGCGCCGTCGCAATTTTACAAGTGATACAATACGTGAAATACAAGAGATCTACCGTTACTTGTATCTTTCGGGATTGAATAACTCTGATGCTATCGAACGTATAGAAGCAGAACTCCCTGCGACCAAAGAACGCGATGAAATCATCTTGTTTGTACGCAATTCAAAACGTGGTATTATACGAGGATACGTATAAAGAAAATATTCAGTTAAAAATTAAGGCGGCTAAAATCAATTTAGTCGCCTTAATTTTTTCACTTTTCTTAGAATGGAAGGTCGTCACTTTCATCACCTCCGGTAAATGCCGGTGGCGGAGGAACATCACCGGGGAGCGGTTGTGCCGGAGCAGCTGTTGCAGCCCCTTCTTTGTCGGCTTTCCAGCCTCGTATGCTTGTAAACCAACGTCCGTTGTATTCTCGGCTTTCAATGTCAAAACTTAAAGTAATGATATCACCAACGTTCAACGGATATTGGTCGGCGCGTTCGCCGAAGAAGTCAAAGTGTACTTTACGGGGATAGGTCTCTTGTGTTTCCAAAACATATTCGCGCTTTTTCCATGCGTTTCCGGCTTTGGAAGTACCCGACATCTCGGGAAGAGCATGAATTATTTTTCCTTTAATTTCCATTATCGTGTGATTTTAATTATTTAGTTGCAAATGTAGGAATTTGATTCAAATTGCGCCAAATTTTATTTCATAAACTTATTAACAGATTTGCTGCCGTCGCTGTAACATGCTTGTGCTATGTATAGCCCTTTGGGTAGATCGTTGCAATAAACAGAGGCTTCAACACTTGATATAGGGGTATATTTGATGCACGCGCCATATATTGAGTATATCTCAATGTGGTCAATTGTTTTTTTTCCGTTGACGGTCAAAACATCGTTATAGAAATAAAACCGGCTTTCAGGTTCATTTATATTGTCGATGCCTGATATTTCAGCTATTGCTACATCGCTTTCGTAATAGTTGCGGTCAAATGCTGTTACTGCAAATCGTAGTGATTCTTCGTTTGACGTATAGGTAAATTCAGTTTCATTGACTTTATAGGCAATAACTTGATTGTGATTGTTCAAATCAACAGTTTCTCCGTCGGTCAAATATATAGAGTAATATCTTATCGAAGTGTTATCGGCATCAGGTATAGGCTCGTCCCAACTGATTATATAATCGTTTCCGATGCGCTCTTGAGTGACGTTGACTGGTGCATTTGGTTTTGTCACTCCGTTGTAGTCCATAGGAACAATGTGGGCGGGATATTTAAAGTAATTGTTTTGTAATTTATCATATAGTGCCGCTATTTTTGTCTGGGTTTGATCTATAACATGGTCGGTGCGGAAGAAGCACACTCCCGACATGCCGTCTTTGGCGCGTACTTTTTCGATTTGGTCGGTGATAACCGATGTTTCCCAATCATTGCTGCCGTCAACCATTTTGTATGGAGCAAGCCCTACAACGAGTTGGCGACCTGCACTATTTGTAACCCATGTATCCATGTTGGGGGAGAATCCATAGTTTTCATTCCAATACATCTGAGGTATAAGTAAGTCATGATTTCCCGATTGCATCCACTGGCAGGCATCTTGATACACGCTGCCATAGGCTGTCATGTTGCCATATCCTTGCACATTCTTGTAGGTTCCGATTGGAGCCGCTCCGACTTTTATGTTTGGATTAATGTTTTTTGCCATTTCATAAAATTCGGCGATGAATGTATTGATGTTTTGGCGTCTCCAATCTTCTTTTGGCAATGCGTCGGGATTGTATGCCGCATACGATGCTGCATCGTCAAAAGCCGAACCCGGATAGCGGGTGTAATCAAAATTCACTCCGTCAAAGTTGTAATTTGTGATTAATTCACGATATACGTCAAGAAGATATTCGCGCGTAGCGGGGATACCGGGATCCAAATAATAGGCGTTGTTGTATAATACGCATAGCTCAGGATTGGTGACTGTGACATGTTTCACGCTATTGCTTTTGTAGCGGTTGGCTTCAGAAGCTGTACCTACTCTGTAGGGAACGATCCATGCATGGCATTCCATGTTGCGTTTGTGGCACTCTTCGATAACATATTCACAGACATCATAGCTCAATGATTTAGACCCGTCACCGGTGATATGTCTCATTGCCGGTTGCATGGTTGATTCCCATGCGACATCGCCTTTAACTTGGGCTTGGAAAATTATGGTATTGAAATTGGCGACATTGAGTTTGTCAAGTATCTCACATAAATTTGCTTTCTGTGTTGTGGCATCATACACCGATTTGGGCCAATCCAATCCGCTATTAGTAGTTAGCCATACGGCTCTAACTTCATGTTTTGGCTGTGCCATACTGCTTATCGCAAAAAGCATTATGGCTAATGCTATCCATGTTTTTTTCATATTCGAGGTTTGAAAAAGTCTTTTTCGGTAAAACAGATATTTTAGTGCGAATTTAACTAAACATTGCCATAACTGCAAATTTTCAGCCGATTAACCTTGAAGAGTCGCTCTTTTTTATTACCTTTAACCAAAAATATAATATATGGCTGATAAATCAGAATGGTGGACTGCTCCAACAGAGAGCGAAACCGGAAATCTCATAATGGTTACAGGGCGTCGAGATGTTGACGCTTTTAAAAACAATCCTCGATTTAATATAAGAGTAGAGGTTACATGGAAGTACATCGGCGATAAAAACGGAATGCCCGATGTCGCTACTTCTACGCTCATGGAGCAAGTGCAAGACGCTTTGACAAGTGTGATTGCCAAAGATCCTGTTGCGATTATGACCGGAATTTATACCGGTGACGGTGAACGTAACTGGGTGTTTTACACGTTGAGTACAAATATATTTGGCAAGAAGATAAACGAGGCGCTTCAAGCATTTGATTTGTTGCCGTTAACTATATATTGCGAGAACGACCCGGATTGGAATGAGTATCAGGAAATGAAATCACTTACCGAGATTCATACCGAAGACTAAACTTGCAACGGCTTCAGCGCAACGTTCTCCGTCAATGGCGGCTGATACGATGCCACCGGCATATCCGGCTCCTTCTCCGCAAGGGAATAAATGATTGACTGTGATGTGTGATAAAGTGTCATTGTTTCGAGGTACTCTCACCGGTGAAGAAGTGCGTGTTTCGTCTCCAATCAATACCGCTTCGTTGGTTAAAAAACCTTTTGATTTACGACCAAAATCTTTGAACCCTTTTTGAAGCCTGTAAGCGATGAAAGAGGGGAGTAGTTTATCGATGCGTGCAGGGTGTATTCCGGGTGCGTATGATGTGC
>CAZBUT010000081.1:0-6836 GCA_964495165.1 uncultured Muribaculaceae bacterium
CACACTTGTACAAGACGTTCAATATGCGTCCCGTTTCTAAGGATAAAATCTACTTCTTTATCGTTGCGTGAACGATAATAAAACATCGTCTTTTCTACATCATACCCTCTGCGTAGAAGTTCAATGAAAACTTGATTTTCAAGCAATCTTCCCATGTTATCACTCAAGGAAAATGCTTTGGAAGTAACAAAGCCATTATCAACAATATATACTTTTCGAGGAGCCTTCTTCATCAACTTCAGTTTATTGTTGTAGCGAGACAAATAATAAAAAAGGTATGGCTCATGTAAGTAATCCATATATTTCTTGGTTGTATTTACACTGGAGAAATCAAGCTCCGCCGTCAACTCATTAGCACTCACCGGATTGCAAAAATTAGAGACCAGATACATGGCAAGATTATTCAAATCTGCCACATTACGAACATTATGACGTTTAGCGACATCTTTCCAAACTATAGAATCAAACAATGTATCAAGATAACTGCGAGTCAACTGACGAGAAGCGACCGTTTCAGGATAGCCCCCCCTCCTCATATAGTCATCAGTCAGCACAAGAGCGTCAGTTATTTGTTCTGATTTTAGTTTATGCAGATCGAGTTTGTTCCAATCAAAAAACTCTTCAAGACTGAATGGCAACATCTCCACTTGAATATACTTTCCTGTTAAGACTGTAGCCATTTCACTGCTTAGCATTCTTGCATTACTACCTGTTATTACAAGATTCTTCCCTTTTCTATAGAGTTCACTTACCCACAAGTCCCATGCGTTAAGGTTCTGAACTTCATCTAACAATATATATTCATAACCAGGATATACATCATCCAATATACGCATAACAAGATCTGCATTCCACGCATCTAACAATGGATAACTATCGAAATTCAAGTAGGCGAAATTCTTGTCTTGTAGCATCAACAACGCCTGTGTAGATTTTCCCACACGCCGAGGTCCTGTTATCAATTTAATGAGATTACTGCTCAATAATAGCTCTGCATCTTGATTGTTTCGTCGCTTCAGATACGAACGTGACATGAGTTCATCTCGCTCTTTGCGTTGATTTTGAATGATTGTTTTCATCTTTTGTTTTGTTACTCAAGTGCAATATTACGATTTTTTATTCAATTTACAATACGTACTGCATAAAAAAGTGTGTTTTTTATGCAGTACAGAGTATTTATTGCGTAAAATCGGGCGTTTTGCGTTCTTTTAAATCACTAAGCAGAGCAGAGTGCTGACAACGCAGACGCAATTGTAAAGGGTGGTTTAATGATGGTGGAGGCAATTAGGATTAGGGGAAATCTTGAATGTGTTGAATTGCATCGTCAAGCTGTCAAAAGTAAGCAACTTGTCGGTCAACAATTCCCCAATGCCGGTAATATATTTTATAGCCTCGGTTGCTTGTAGCGTTCCTATTATCCCCGGCACCACTCCTAATGGGCCGGCGACTTCAGTCATCTCGGGCATCGCATCAAAAAGGCATCTATAGCAAGCCGTTCCGGGCAACACTGTCATCGTTTGCCCTTGATACCGGTATATAGCACCATGATTATACGGTTTCCTATGTGCCACACACACATCGTTTATCAAAAACTTTGCTTTAAACGAATCTGTAGCATCTATCACAAAATCATATTGCTCGATTATCTCAGGAGCGTTGCACTCCGTCATATACACAGGATAGATATGCACATCAACATTGGGATTCAATGCGTTGATTTTTTCTTTTGCCGACTCTACTTTATAGCGATTCACATCTCTTGTTGCATGAATTATCTGGCGTTGCAGGTTTGACCGGTCAACTTTATCCCCGTCAACAATGCCAATCACCCCCACCCCGGCAGCGGCAAGGTAAAATAGCACAGGCGCACCAAGTCCGCCGGCTCCAATAACAAGCACACGTGTCGATTTCAACCGCAATTGTCCCTTCGGTCCGATTTCCGGCAACAGGAGATGACGCTTGTACCGCGACTGCTCCTCTTCCGACAAATTATTTATGTTCATCTTTATCCGGGTCTTTTGGATATGACACGCGAGAATGGTACATCGTGCGCAATCTCGTAATGAAAATCTCTTTTATCTCTTTCACATCTTTAAACGACAGCAACGAGTCGTTGTGCAAGCCATCGGCTATCTGAGTGTCTATAAGCCGGTTGACCAGAGCCGATATAGCTTCAGGAGAATGGTCGGCAAGCGAACGCGATGCGGCCTCGACAGCATCGGCCATCATGAGTATAGAGGTTTCTCTCGATTGCGGATTAGGTCCGGGATACATAAACAGAGCCTCATCGACATTCTCATCGGGATGTGTATTACAATATGTATTATAGAAATACTTCGCTTTCCCTTTGCCATGATGTTCCGTAATAAAATCTTTAATCACAGCAGGCAGCTTAGCCTTATCGGCACGTTTCAACCCGTCGGGTACATGCGCTATGACAACTCGCGCGCTTTGAATGGGGTTCAATGCATCATGAGGATTCACCCCGTGCTGATTCTCAGTAAAAAACGCAGGATTGTTTATCTTGCCTATATCATGATACAAAGCTCCGGCACGCACCAACTGTGCATTCGCTCCTATATGATGAGCAGCCTCCGATGCCAAATTGCTCACCGACAGTGAATGCTGAAACGTTCCGGGACATTCTTGCGACAGTTCTCTCAAAACAGGATTATTTATATCCGACAGCTCCACCAAGGTGACATTTGACGTAAATCCAAACAATTTTTCAAACACAAAAATCAGGATATATGCAAATGAGATAAGCAACGCATTTATAGCAAACGCTCCAAACATGTGCACATCGATAGAGTCTATCGAACCGGAGCGTATCACGTCTATAGCCACATAAGAGAAGCTATAGGCCATGAACACAAGAAAAGCAGTGCGTATAAGCTGCGATCGGTTTGTCAATTCCTTCAAAGAGTATATCGCAGTGACTCCGGCAATGAATTGAACAAACACAAATTCAAACGCATTATCGGCAATACTTGAACAAAGCATCGCCTCTATAATCAGGCAAAACAACGCCGTGCGGGAATCAAAAAACACAAGAATCATTATAGGAATCATTGTGAATGGCACAATATTCAGCCCGTACCCAAATGCCATTTTCATCACAAATGCAAATATAGCAAATGCGACAACAAGCAACATTATAAGCAACAACGCCCGACTGTTATCAAAAATCTCCCTTCGGAAAATATACAAATAGCAATAAAGAGCCGTCAGCAATATTATAATAAACAGCATCTGCCCAATAATCGGATAAAATTGGCTGTGAGCCGTCCCCCCGCTGCGTTCCGCAGCCATCTCCTGATATGTTTCCAAAATTGTGTAAATCTGAGGAGTGATTTTTTCACCACGGTCAATGATTCTTTCGCCGTTTTGCACAATTCCGATTGGAGCCATTGCCTTTCGGCAGACTTCTCGATACAACCTCTGGGTCTCAATCGAGTCATACACCACATTTGGCACAAGCACGCGTGAAAGATTTGACGCGTTGATCGCCTGCCTGAACCGTTCACCCGGCAAAGCACTATCTATCAACGCATAGGCTTGACGTGCCGAGAGCATTTTATCGGTTGGAACATTTACCACACGATTGCTATTTATGAACCTCACACTCGGCAATTCACCTGCAGCAATTTTAGAATATGTATCGGTATCAACAATACCATTGGCAAACACTTGCCTCACAGCATTTAAAAGAAAAGTCTTCTCAACAGACGTCAAAAAATTAGCCTTTGTGTTCAATGACGTTGCATATCCGTCAACAATTGCCTGCCCTTGCGGCGTGCGCTTATAAATCGGAAGAAAAGCATTATCTATACTGTCTTTGATTTCTCGCGCCCTTATCGAATCGTGGTGAATAGGTATATCAAACGGAGCCGTAAGCAACGAATAATTCCACGGTCGATTCATTTCATACACATAAAACTGGCGGTCGTTGCGTGGCAAGAAATAAAAGATGATTGCAGCAGAGACGATAAACAATAGTGATCTGAATATTGATTTTCTTGAAGGAGCATTCATTGTCTCTAAATTTTATTATATAACAACTCAATATATGCGATTGGCTTTCTTGACTCCGTTAATTTTCTTTACTTTATCACACAAATCCGATACAATTTTACTATCTTCCACCCTGACATACAGGTCACAATGGAATACCTCATTCTCGGCAGCAATGTCCAATCGCCTGATGTCTATTGCGAGATGAGTCGAAATCATCTGTATGAGTTCTTGTAAAATACCCATGCGGTCAATACCCTCAATGCGTATATGCGCAAGAGATTTACCGGTAGAAGTTTCCCACTTTGTCGCGACAATATTTGGACCGTAGCTTGCTTTCAGCACCTGAGCACGCGGACAATCGAGCGAATGAATTATCACATTGTTGTCTTCATCGACAAAGCCAAGCACTTCATCGCCCGGAATCGGCGTACAACAATCGGCAAGCATATAATTGGCACCGGTCTCGTCATTGTGCAATATATATGTCTCCTTTTTATTTATTGCAGGTTTTTTCTCTGCAGTTTTCTGCTGTTCAGACTCTTTGCTATTTCCGCCTAAACGGAATATTTTTGAAAGCAATGACGGCGATGTCTTCTTGAAACTTTTAATAAGATATTCCTCAAGCGTCACTTCCGAGTTGCCAAGTTGCAAAAACAATTCGTCGCGATTGGGAAGTTTTAGCAATCCGAGTATCTTTGTTGCCACCTCATTGGTGTTGGGAACATCATGTTGTTTTAGAAACGCGTCATATATCTCTTTTCCGCGTTCGATTGCCGGTTGTTGCATTTTGCGCAATGCCGCCCTCAATCGGGTTTTGGCTTTTGCCGTATTCAAGAAATTTATCCATTCGGGCTGAGGTTCTTGCGACTGCGACGTCAGCACCTCCACTTGATCACCGCTCTTCAACCGGTGAGACAACGGCACAAGTTTATGATTGACCTTACCTGCGATACAATGCAATCCAATTTGAGAGTGGAGTTCAAATGCCACATCAAGCACCGTAGAGTCAGAGGGCAATGTCAACAATTCTCCTTTGGGAGTAAACACAACTATCTCAGTCGAAAACAGATTGAGTTTTAGCGTATCAAGGAAATCGATTGCATTGGGATTTGGTTCATCAAGAATATCCTTGATTGTTTGCAACCACACATTAAGTTCCGATTCCTCATCGCCCTCCCCTATTTTATATTTCCAGTGAGCAGCAAACCCTTTCTCTGCAATATCATCCATGCGCCGGCTGCGTATCTGCACTTCGATCCAATTGCCGTCGGGGCCCATTACCGTGAGATGCAATGCCTGATAGCCATTGGCCTTGGGTATACTCACCCAATCCCGAGTGCGATCGGGGTGCAACCTATACAGGTCGGTGATTGCCGAATATATATTCCAACATATTGTTTTTTCTTTGGCAGGGTCATTGCATTCAAAAATAATGCGCATGGCATATAGGTCATAAACTTCCTCAAACGGGATATGCTTTGTTTCCATTTTATTCCAAATGGAAAATACCGATTTCATACGTGCCTTGGCCTCATACTTAAGATCCATTTTATCAAGACGCTCTTTGACCGGTGCCGAAAAATCGTTATAGACAGCAGAACGTTTTGCCTCCGAAGCCTTGATTTGTTCACTGATGCGCTGATAAGCAGCAGGGTGCTCATATTTGAAGCTCAAATCTTCAAGTTCGGTCTTTATCGCAAACAAACCCAAACGGTGAGCCAAAGGAGCATAGATATATAATGTTTCTCCTGCAATCTTATATTGCTTGTTTGGAGCCATTGAACCAAGAGTGCGCATGTTATGCAGGCGGTCGGCCATTTTTATCAGCACCACCCTGATGTCTTCCGACATTGTCAACAGCAACTTGCGGAAATTTTCAGCTTGAGCCGATGCTTTATCTCCAAATATACCTCCCGAGATTTTAGTTAATCCGGCTACTATTTGGGCAATTTTTTTCCCAAAATGCTGTTCGATATCCTCTACTGTATAATCAGTGTCCTCCACCACGTCATGCAACAATGCGGCACAAATTGATGTTGACCCGAGACCAATCTCCTGACTTGCAATCTTAGCAACAGCTATAGGGTGCAGAATATATGGCTCTCCCGAACGGCGACGCACTCCCTTGTGGGCATCTTTAGCAAAATTATAGGCACGTTCTATTATCTCCACTTTTTTACGGTGGTTACTTTTGAGATAACCCGTAAGCACATCTTGAAACGCATCTTCAACCATGCACTCTTCTTCCTCGGTAGTGTATTTTTTCTGCTCCATAGCAATTGATTTCTAAGTATGAAATACAAACATAAGAAAAAACCGCGAAACAATCGCAAAAAATGTTGTACTTTTGTAGAAATTTTTATCTAAACTTATTTCACATAACGATTTATTCGTAGATAAATCAGCCATACAGAGCCAATGAGTAAATATAATTTTGATCAATTGATAGTTCGCCATGGAAGCAAAGCGATGAAAACCGATTGCCTTGAAGAGCGATTCGGTCGTGGTGATTTGATGCCGATGTGGATTGCCGACATGGATTTTCCGGTATGTCCCGATATAGTAAAAGCCTTGCAAAAGCGCTTTGAGCACCCCATATATGGCTATTCATGCCCATCTCCCAATTATTGGGAATCAATTATCAATTGGCTTGATAAAAGATACAACTTCAAAGTCTCATGCGAAGAACTCACATACATGCCAGGGGTAGTCAAAGGCATTGCTTTTGTAATAAACTATTTCACGCAAAGAGGCGACAAAATCATCATTCAGCCACCGGTTTACCACCCCTTTAAAATGGTAATCGAAGGCAACCAAAG
>CAZBUT010000082.1:0-6778 GCA_964495165.1 uncultured Muribaculaceae bacterium
TGGAGCGATACCGAGAGAGCGCAGATAACCAACTGCAACGACTCCATCATGCGCCCCTCTTACTGAATTTGCACCACCGACATAAAATTGTTCGCTATACGGTACTTGCGCTGAATTGCCATAGGCATGAGCCGCTCCTGTAGCCGCTCTCGCAACAAGCCAATGAGAACCGCCAAGCCGGCGACTGTAAACAAGTTGTGTTGACGCTTTCACAAATTGCGAAAATGGTGTATTAAATAGTTTTTTTGTGTCTTTATCTCCTACAAGCGACCATACTGCCCAACAAATATTTCCGGCTTCTTGAACTGTGAATTGCCAGTTCAGATTATCACGCGACCCAAAAGCACGGTCGTAGGTATAGCTATACATTATTTGCGGAATAAACTGACTGCGGAAACTCTGCGCTATTGCCTGATTAGCGTCCATAATCGAGTCAAACTCTGTTGTGGTGTCAAGAAGTTTTGTATAGGTTATCTTCAACGGAGTTAACGTATTTGTCGAATGCCTTGTTGCTCGCCAATCATAACTGACCGACGTATTAAATTGCGCCATACGGAAAAAATGCGGGCGATTTAACAAATCAGCATTCAGATTAATACGAGTCCAATTTAGCGTGCGTCGCCGTCGCGGAATAAAACGTGGAGCGATCAGTCGCGGGAAAGACAATGATGCATTTATGCCAAATTCATAAGAATTAAACAATGAAGATTTTCCTCTATCTCGACCCGTCTGCCACTCATATGCCCCGGTTATACTTACATTCAATTGTTCACCGCCACCAAAAAGATTACGGTTTGTGACACCCAAAGTAAGTCCCGGACCAAGATAACTATTGGATTTAGACGATGCATTAACCTCTATGCTTGCCTCCAAAGGAGTGTCAAACGTACAAGAAATATCTACATTCAACAAATTATCCTGAGACAACGAATCGGGTTGCACCTCAATATTTATAGCATTGAATATCCCCATTCGGGACAGATATGACTGAGTTCGGTTCATATCTCTAACCGAAAAGACTTTTCCCGTTCTGAATGTTACGCACTCAGGAATCAGTTCAGTACGCAACTTTGATGGCTGCATCTGTATAATCGTCCCTTGGCGGGTCGGAATTGTATCGGGTGTTCCGCCTCCTTGATTGCGATATATATAAACCGTTATATCCCCCGTTTTATAACGTTTCAGCCCTATCGCCGGAACATTCTCAGCAAGAGTCATTTTTAATGATATTGCACGTGGAGATAATGTGCTGTCGGCCAAATATTCAATATAATCGGGTCGAAAATAATAATACCCGTTATTACGCACTGCATTTGCTATACGCGTTCGCTCGGCACTAAGCGAATCGGTACAATACCGATTCCCTCTCACAAGATATGTGCCAGCCAAAGCGACAGAATCTATCATATGATTAAGATGACACGTATCGGGAAGGAGCGACACTGAATCGAGAGTATATACCGGACCCGTGTTTATCGTATAAGATATGCGCGCTTTCTTCCGATTTCGTCCATAATGAAGTTGATATGACGCCGATCCGCTGAAATACCCATTATTGTCAAGTATCTCGTCTATCATTTTTGTTCGCACTTCAGGTCTCACATCTGATATTAAAATCGGCTCTTCCACAAGTTTTTCATATAACCAATGTTTGAAACCGCTTGGCGGGTTGCTCCAATTATTATATACCCACAATCCAATAGGGAAAGGGTATCTCACATAGGGAGAAAACAACGAATTATTGGCAGCAACATTCACAGTCTCTTTCACCTGATCTTCAACCGCCGACGGGATTCCACCGTTATCGCCATCTATTATTTTAATTTTCTTCACTCCGGTATATAGAGTGTCATCGGCACCTAATCGGCGGGTCGTAGAACAGCTTGACATCAACAAAACCAATGCCAATACTGCAATAATCCTTATAATAATTCTATTTATTCTGTTCATCTGACTTCTCTACAATTTTACCATCGGTTTCAATCTGCGGGGATTTCGGTTTACGTCCAAAGCGGAACAAATCACGCAACGTCTGCAATTTGCGCTTATACACAAATCCCACACCCGTTTGAGTGACCTCTCCCTCAAGAATACTTTCATACCCAACATGCCGGAATATCTTCACATACATCGAACCGCTACGATTGAGCATATACTCAAATGATATATCATTTATAAGACTTTGAGCAACATCTTCATCTGTTTCAGTATCGGTTGAGTAATTTCCCCCCACGACAATCTTGAATCTATCGTTAAACAATGTTTTGGAAACACGATATGAATAGTTCATCGTGCTTGAAGTCGTTCCGTCCTGGGTCATATCATATTTATCAATACCAAACGATATATCTACAAATTTTATATTATTTGCCGCCCAAGTATTAATCTGTGACTCCAAAAACGAATATAACGGATTTCCCGACATATTGGCATTTGCATTGGTACCTCCTGTATATACATTATATAACAGCAGATTCATTGCCTGGTTGGCACGCTGTTCGGCACTCATTGCCTGCAACTCATTTTGAATTGTTATATCATCGGTTGATGATAGATCAAACACTACATTCATGTTGCTCAACGTGTTGGTAACAGACAATGTCACATCAAAATTCACCAATCGGGAATCTTGACCTTCACGGGTCACATTGGCACGAATATCATCTACAGCCCTTATATTCAAAATTGGATTCAACATATCCCCATTAAACGCCACATAACTACCTTCTTGGAAATTAAACAATTTTTCAGACATCAAAGGAGGCGTATATCTGACAAAGCCATTATCTATATTGTAGCGTCCGGTAAATCGGCTGTCGTCCATATTATTCATTGTATAGTTGAGCGTTCCGTTCCCTTGCAACTGTACACGGTTCTTTCCATCGGTCGACAAATCGACATTCACAGTTGTTCCCGATGAGACATTAATTAATGCATCAAGATTCAGCGTCATTGCCGAGGTGTTTACAGTATCAGTTCTTACGACATCTACCGTATCGGAAAATTGCACAAACCTCACCATATCACCGGCATTTTGTGATGCTAAAGCAGTGGTTGCATCAGTCATTATATACGTAATATTGGAACCGCCAAGCAACGTCAACTCGGCATTGACATCAAGCATCGACATATCACCTTTAACTTTCGCATCGATATTGGCAAAGCCCTTGCCATAGACATCTGCCCCCTTCCCTCGTGAGCTGTTCATAAATTGCATATTACGTGCATCAAATGCAAGATCCAAGCGAGGTGATATAAAATCACGCATATCCACAATTCCTGTTATTGTCAAAGGATTATCGTTTGCCCCGGTTATAGTATAGTCTTCAAACAACACAACATTGTCTTTTACCGGTACTTTTTCGTCAGATAATTTGAAAGTCGAACCTATCATATTGACTTTCACCATTGTGGAATCAAATTTCACATACCCGTTAAATCGAGGAGAGGACAGCTCTCCGGTTATATCCATTTGACCATTAAGCATTCCACTGAGTGACGCCATATTTTTAGGCAGGAATGGATTGACTACTTTCAGCGGAAAACGTATCATTGAAAAATCAAGATTAAAGGGGTTGACCGCTGTTGTATCATTAAGCGAGCCTATTGCTGTAATCGTCTTTACGCTGTCAATCATCAAAGATGCATCGGCTTTTACCACTCCTGTTTTTGTTGTAGCCAAATCGACACCCAACACAAATGAGCCGACCCTGTCACGCCCATAATACATTTCGTCAAGAGATACCGTACCATCTCCGCTCACACTGTTTTCGTCCCAGCGAAAACTCATATCAGCCGATAATTGTCCTTTCACAGGAGGCGCATAGGGTGAAACCGACAATAATTCCGACAGACGTATATTTGAAATATTGAGTGTAACATCTTCCTGATGTTCCGGCTCATTTTCCAAATGATGTGTATATAAATTCAAATGACTCTCATTGTTGCTCATTCTCACATCTGCATCAAAATGGCGGGTATAAAAATTATACGCAACAAAATTATCTTTATTAATAGTCCAATCTTTATAACCTATAACAGGAGTATATGGCGTAAACTTCATATTTACCGTCGAGTCAGCTATCGCCGCAACCAAGCCAAGATTAAATCCTGTTTTACCTTCAATATTATTCTGCTTTACAAAAGCCGCGACCTTGTCATCGGCAAGATAACCATTTATGGCAACATGAGCAAAATTGTCAAATGTTCCGGGACGATTGTCAATCGCCGCCTTATATATCAAAAATTTTGAATGTTGCAGTGCGCTGAATGACACTGTATCAATACGCGTATCACCCATGCGCATTCCCTCTACAATCCCATGTATGTTAAACAGGCTGTCATTTACCATTGCAAGTTCAAGACTGCCCATTGACATATCACTTGATGACAAGATATTGTTAATTACATTACCGCTTCCACCTGCAAGGGTTAACGAAAATTGGGGCAACGCCCTTTGCAATCGCTCAACGTCAATTTTGCGTCCGACAACTTGACTGTCAAGTTCGGCAATCGTATTCTCTATAGTGTTTAACAGCGTATCTATCGGGCATAGCGCAATAAATTCGGCTGTCAAATCATTATTTTTCAGAAACCCTTTAACTATTGAGTCGTTTACTTCTGCAACAGCATTCACTACCGGCGTATTTATATACATTCCCGGTGATGTCCATTCAAGATTTTTCAACGACACATCGGCCGAAATATTGTTTTGGCTCAATCCAATATTCCCGCGTCCGTCAATTTCCAATGTTCCGAATGATTGTTCCGAAGATAGACCTAACGACCGCATGTCAAAGTGTCGCACATCGCCATTAAGAGTCCAATCGACACTCTCATTTTCCGAAATCACCGCATTTGCCACTATATCAAAATCGGCATCATTATTAAGCGAAACTATTCCACATTCGGCATTACCACTTTCCAATGAAGCCCATGCTCTGGCGTTGCTATAAGTCTTGCCGTTATAAATCATTTGTTTCAGATTTACATCTGCCTTCGCCTTTGTTTTAGGCGACATGACATCATATCCGCTTCCGATTACCATTACATCGGCACTTAATAGCGACATTCCCATTTGGGGCAAAAATGAATTTACCGGGAACGAGTCTACCGCAAGTACCATATCATATTCCGCTCCACGGCTATTCCACTCTGCATCAAGAGCTAAACGACCATTTTCCGTAACAGACTGCAACTTGCCTGCAACAACGCCGCTGTTCATCGCTATATTGCCCGACAGCGACATTGGAGGAACATTTACCTGCTCAAACAATTGAGCCTCAAGCACCGCCGTTTTGATAAAATCGGCATTTTGTAACTCTCCTGAAATATCAATTTTGCCCGACATTTTATTTACATCATCGAGAGATTGTAATTCGCCGGTCATTGCCAACGATATATGATTCGGCATTTCAACAGAGATCTCTTTCACATCAAGTTGCGCCAATGAGCCGTTTATATCGGTTTTTACAACAATATCATTACAAGGCACGTCTCGTAATAGTGGTTGCAATATAGGATATAGCAATTCTATATCTGTGACACCAACATTGCCATCAACACTCAGATTAAGCGGAGCATCTGTCCGTCCGCTCAATCCCATTTCTCCCGACAATTTTATATTTGAGTATAACGTTGAAACTTCAGCGTTATTTATCAGCATAGCCATGCTGTCCATTTCATAAACGCCATTGACCAAGACCTGCAATCCACATCTCTCCACACCCGAAAGTTTGCGTATCGGAGCTTTTAACGTTGTCCCGCTATTATAAAACGAGTCAATCTCAACGTTCACATCACTCACCGACAAACGATTAAAATCGATGCCGTCGTTAGGTTCAAGCGTTTTATCCGACAAGTATAGCGCAGATGTATTTGCAACAGTAAAAGACCTCAATTGAATAATCGGAGCCTCTGTCGACAAATCAACTCTCCCCCCTTTGAGCGAAGATTCTCCGATATATGCACATATAGAATCAGCGACAGATTCCATTGTCATATGGCATGAAATATCTTTCATATCGATACGATTAACGTCGATAAGCCACTGAGCCGACGATGTTTCGGTTTCAGCAGCTGCTGTAGTATCATTTTTCAATGCCATTGACACATCGACCGCCTCTATTAATACATCTCCCACATCAATCGCCGAATGAGACAGGTTCACACTTGCATCTGACACAGCCAAATATTCAACCTTTGCAACAAGATATAGTATTGAATCAGGAGTCCCAGAACAATAACCGCCATGCTCGACCGATACATTTTCGACGGCAAGTTCACCTTCAAACAAAGCTCTTATTTTTACATCGGCACTTATCTTCCCGGCATTTACAATGGTATCACCTCTTTCATCTACCGCCATTAGGTCATCGACTTGCATTCCAAGAGGAAACGTCAACCTCAAACGCGAAACACCAATTGTGAGACCAGACGAAGATTTATTAATCTGCTGAACAACTATGTCGGTTATTATATCCTGTACCAACGGGACATATAACAATACAATCACAGCTATTATCAAAGTTATTACACCCAATAACAGCCTCCGCAGTATATTAACTGTCTTATGTAATAGCGAACGTTTCAATTACCGCTTGCGAATAAGTAAAAGATTACAAATAGTTGCTTTATAAAATAAAACATAAAGATACAAGTTTTGTTTGTAATCTCCACCACGTTCTTCATTTTTTATAATACTCCGATTAGTATTGCTGTAAGTATGTAGAGTCCAACAGCAAATGCAAAATTAGTTCAAGTTTGCGAAAAAACGATT
>CAZBUT010000083.1:0-6760 GCA_964495165.1 uncultured Muribaculaceae bacterium
GAGTCCGACAAAATGTTTGCATGGATAGATGACATTTTGGGGCTTGGGCTTCCGGCTCCGGCAAATCTGTTGTTTATTATGATGGCGGGATTCTTTGTCTTGCTATTGGCATTTAAAGTGAGGTGGTATTTAGCTTTGATTGGTGCTGTGGCCTATGGTTTTTCGTCATATTTTATAATACTCATAGGAGCAGGTCATATCTGGAAGTTTGCCACACTTGCCTATATACCGCCGACAATAGCCGGAATTGTGCTGTGTTATCGCGGACGTTATCTGACCGGAGGTGCGTTGGCTGCTTTGTTTGCCATGTTGCAGATGTCGAGCAACCATGTGCAGATGACATATTATTTTTTGTTTGTTATCATAGGAATCGTGCTTGCGTTTATGTTTCTCGCGTGGCGCGAAAAACGTATGCGCCAATGGTGGATGGCTTCGGGCGCTCTCGCGGTTGCGGCTGTACTTGCAGTTACTGCCAATATGCCTAATCTGTATAACACATACCAATACTCTAAGGAAACGATGCGTGGCAATCATTCGGAGTTGACATCGGAAACATCTAATGAAGCCAAAACAGGCGGACTTGACAAAGATTACATAATGAGCTATAGCTATACGCCGTCTGAGACATTCACGTTGCTCATTCCCAATGTAAAGGGAGGCGCGACTGTAAAACCGGAAAAAGGCACGCACAAAGCACTTACATTGTATGACCTGCCCGCCACAGAAAAGCTGATTAAAAATGGAGAACTTGGTTATGAAGATGCCGCCAATCTTCAGATGTTTTCACAATACTTTGGTGCGCCTGAGGGTACAAATGGCCCGGTATATGCAGGTGCACTGATAGTTGCATTATTTTTCCTTGGCTGTATTATCGTCAAAGGTCCTATTGCGTGGGCTTTGATCGTGTTGACTGCATTGTCGATACTCCTTGCGTGGGGTCGTTATATGGAATGGTTTACAATGCTGTTTATTGATTACTTCCCGATGTATAACAAGTTCCGCACGGTAGAAAGTATTTTGGTGATTGCCGAGTTTACGATGCCATTGTTGGGTATTCTTGCTTTGCACAAATTATTTACTTCAGAAGATGCCTGGTCACGTTACCGTAAGGCTGTGTATATGTCTTTTGGTATAGCCTTGGCGTTCTGTCTTGTAGGCGTGATTGCACCCGGGGTGTATGGTTCATACCTTGGCGAGGGAGAACAGGGCTATTTGACGCAAGGAATCGACAAGCAATATCCCGTGTTGTTTAGTGCGGTAGAGTCATTGCGTTACGGCATGGTGAGAAGCGATGCCTTGCGCAGCATGTTCTTTATTGTTGCAGGAGGTGTTGTTTTGATGTTGATGATGAGAAAACGCATTAATATGTCGGTCGCAGTTGTTGCCGTGCTTGTTCTGGTCGTTGGAGACCTTTACACTGTCAACAAACGCTATCTGAATCATGATAGTTTTTGCACTCCCGAACTAACTCGCACCGAGGCGTTCCCGTTACGTCAGGCCGACCGTAGTATTCTTGCCGACACAGCGATGAACTACCGTGTGCTGGATTTGCAACAATTTAGTTCGCCGTCTCCGTCGTATCACCATAAAATGATAGGCGGTTATCATGCGGCAAAGCTCACCCGTTATCAGGATATGATTGACCGGCACATCGGACGTTTAAGCGATGAGTCTGATATAAACGTCCTCAATATGCTCAACACAAAATACATAATCTCAGATGCAAATACCGTTGAGTTGAATCCCGAGGCATTGGGCAATGCCTGGTGGGTAGGGGAGATTGTATATGCCAAAGATGCCGATGCCGAAATGGCTGCGCTTGACACTTTGACACCATCTTTGACAGCAGTGGCCGATGAAAAGTTTAAGGATATTCTTGGTGTAGATGTACCCAAGCCGATTGCCGGAGATACTATTTATGAGACCTCATATGCTCCCAATCGTCTTACATATCATGCAAAAAGTGCCGGCGGAGGCCTTGCCGTGTTCTCTGAAGTTTATTTCCCATGGGGCTGGAAGGCAACAATTGACGGAGAGCCGGCAGAGATAGGACGAGTGAATTATATATTGCGAGCAATGCGCATTCCGGCAGGAAGCCATGAGGTGGTAATGACGTTTGACCCCGATTCGGTGAAGGTGACGGTTACCGCCGCCCGAATTGCGATAACGTTGATTTTTGTCGCTTTGATTGCTGCATGTGTAGCCGCTGTGCTGCGCAAGCCTGAAAACCGCAGGGCTGAGAATGAATCGTTTTAAGAGATATTGCACGGCTTGGCAGCGATATAACAGGAGCCGCGGATTTGGCATACACTCTCCGTTTGCGTATTATTTTGTGAGGCGGGTGCTGAGAGAGCGTTTGGCATATTATGCCTACGACGGATTGTTGAAACATCGCAATTACGCAAAAGGTCTTGTGTCTCGTCACAATGCAGGCAAGCGTATTATATCGTTTAGCAATGCCAAGATGCTGTTCCGCATCGCCTGTTATTTCTCTCCCAAAGAAATGTTGCAGATAGGCTCTACCTATGGAGTCTCGACAATGACTTTGCTTGAAGTATCCCGGCAGGCTTGTGTTACTTTTTATGCCGGGGAGAATTATTGCGATGAGATATTTGATAAAGTGACGGAGACTCGTCATGACCGTATTATAAAACATGAGTCATTGCAGGCTGCTATCGATGGCTATATGGAAAAGATTGCCGATAAACCGGGTTTTGTGCTTGTGAATAACGTTGAGGAGCAGAATGTCTCGGTTGTATCGTCACTCGCTAAACTTATCTCAGAGAGAGGCGGTGTGGTTGTGATGCGCAATCTTTCGCGTTCAAAAGTCATGAAACAGATGTGGGCATCTACCAGCTTGTCGCTTGGGCATGGCATGAGTTTCACCAATTACCGTATCGGTATAATTGTGGGACTGAAGCATTTGCCACGTCAGAATTACACACTTTGGTTTTGATTGGCATTCATTATGAGGCGTATCGATGATATAGCAAAGGTGGTTGACGGCTATAAGGCATATCTTATGCTTGAACGTGGCCTGTCAAAAAACACGTTGGGCAGCTATGAAGATGACGTGAACAAAATCATAAGGTTTCTTGCCGATGAAAAAATAGCGTTGCGAGATGTGACTCTTGAAGTGTTGCAATCGTTTGTTGCGCAATTGCATGATCTTGAGATTTCCCCTCGGTCGCAGGCTCGTATCATATCGGGTGTAAAGTCATTTTTCAAATATTTGAAAATAGAAGATTATATTGAAGAAAATCCCACTCTGTTGCTTGAAGCCCCCCGAATGGGTATGCATTTACCGGAGATATTGTCGGTTGAGGAAATAGACAATATGATTTCTTGTATTGACATGAGCAAGCCAGAAGGACAGCGCAACAGGGCAATAATCGAGACGCTGTATGGCTGCGGGCTGCGTGTTTCGGAACTTGTTGATCTGGAGATAAGCAAACTATTTTTTGAAGAAGGGTATATTGTTGTCAAAGGAAAAGGCAGCAAAGAGCGCATGGTGCCGATTTCGGAAGTCGCCGTTGAAGAGATAAAACATTACCTTGATGAGCGCAAGCATTTGGATGTCGTGACAGGAGAAGATAATATACTTTTTTTGAGTTATCGAGGGCGTCGATTGAGTAGAGTGATGATATTTTACATAATCAAGAAACTTGCAGCGTTGGCGGGAATAACCCGTGAAATAAGCCCTCACACGTTGCGGCATTCGTTTGCAACGCATTTGCTTGAAGGAGGCGCAAATTTGCGAGCTATACAACAAATGCTCGGGCATGAAAGTATTTCGACAACAGAAATATACATTCACATCGACCGCACCCGCTTGCGGGAAGAAATCCTCCGTTTCCACCCCCGCAATCGCAAATTGCAGTAATTTAGGAACGGAAATTTGGGTTTTTGAGTTGGGGGTATTATCTTTGTATGTTACAAATAATAACTAATCATTTAAGAAATATGAAGTTTGCAGAAAATTGTTTTCGCATATTTTGGGAAACGACCCAATTATATCATGAAACCGACGATGTAGATGCAGTGGTGGCAAATCCATACGAGGCAGGCACAATTGAACACACCTTGCATGCCAAGAACTGGATCGATGCCGTACAATGGCATTTGGAAGACATAATCCGTGACCCGGAAATCGATCCGGTTGCAGCATTGGCTTTGAAACGCCGCATCGACCGTTCAAATCAAGACCGCACTGATATGGTTGAGGAAATCGATAGCTATTTCAGGGACAAATACAAAGGGGGTGAGGTGCATCACGATGCTACTATCAACACCGAAAGTCCGGCTTGGGCACTTGACCGCCTGTCGATTCTTGCATTGAAGATATACCACATGCAGGCCGAGGTTAAACGTGACGATGCTTCGGAATCGCATATCGCCAAGTGTCAGGCAAAATTAAATGTTTTGCTTGAACAGCAAAACGATTTGACTTCAGCTATAGATATGCTTTTAGATGATATAGAAGCGGGACGCAAGTACATGAAAGTATATCGTCAGATGAAAATGTACAACGACACTGATACAAACCCGATACTTTATGGCAAAAAATAGCGATGAGTTTGGCCGGCGGAACCGGTTGCCGAAGAATGTGCTTGTCGCTCGTTTTTCAGCGCTGGGCGATGTTGCTATGACGGTGCCGGTAGTTTACAGCGTGTGTCGCTGTAATCCCGCTACGCGTTTTATCTTCATCACAAAGCCTGCCACACAATCGTTGTTTATAAATCCACCTGAGAATCTGATCGTTTTAGGCCTTGATTTGAAGGTGAAATATCATGGAGTAAAGGGGTTGATAAAGTTGTTCCATGACTTGAGGCGAGAGTATAAAATTGACGCTTTTGCCGATTTGCATAATGTTTTGCGCTCTCATGTGCTTGAGATATTATGCCGCTTGCATGGCGTGCCATTTAAACGCATCAATAAAGGGCGTTCAAACAAACGGGCATTGACTCGCCGGCGCAATAAAGTGATGTTGCCTTTGATTTCATCGCGAGCCCGTTACCGTGAGGTCTTCATGCGTATGGGATTCCCACTTGAAGAGCGTTTTACATCGGTCTTTGGCAATGGCAAGGGAGATCCGGCGGCTTTTTCGGAAATAAGCGAGCCTAAAAAGCCGGACGAGCGTTGGATTGGAATAGCGCCATTTGCCAAGCATAAAGGGAAAATATACCCGATCGAACAGATGGAGCGTGTGGTTTCGGAGATCTCATCGTGGGAAAACATTAAGATATTTCTTTTTGGAGGAGGCGATGAGGAACGTAAAGTCTTTGACTCATGGGTGGAGAAATTTGCCAATGTCGTGTCATTGGCAAATAAACGCCACGGATTTCCAGTCGAGTTGTCTTTAATGAGCTATTTAGATGTCATGGTGTCAATGGATTCAGGCAATATGCATTTGGCATCGATTGTGGCTGTGCCGGTAGTGAGTGTTTGGGGCGCAACGCATCCTTATTGTGGTTTCAAAGGATGGAAACAGCAAGAGGTGAATATGGTGCAATTGCCAATGGTGTGCCGTCCCTGCTCGGTGTTTGGCGACAAGCCTTGTTTCCGAGGCGATTACCATTGTTTGGCCGGTATTCCGCCACAGATTATAATTGACAAAATACAAAATATCATAAATCAGAAATAAAACGGTGAATGATAATTTTGACATACGCTCGGCGCGTAATGATAATGACAGAGACTTTGAAAAGGCACTGCGCCCATCGGAGTTTGACTCGTTCAGCGGTCAAGACAAGATTGTTGAGAACTTGAAAGTCTTTGTCGCCGCCGCCCGAATGCGTGGCGAGGCACTCGACCACTTGTTGTTGCATGGACCTCCGGGACTTGGCAAGACAACACTTGCCGGAATCATAGCCAATGAACTTGGCGTGGGTTTTAAGGTGACATCAGGTCCGGTTCTTGACAAGCCGGGCGACCTTGCGGGCATATTGACGTCGCTTGAAGAAAACGATGTGTTGTTTATCGATGAGATTCACAGGTTAAGTCCTATTGTAGAGGAGTATTTGTACTCGGCAATGGAAGACTACCGCATCGATATAATGATAGATAAAGGTCCGGGCGCCCGCTCGGTGCAATTGTCTTTGTCTCCATTTACTCTTGTCGGGGCGACAACGCGCAGCGGACTTCTGACCTCTCCGTTAAGGGCGCGTTTCGGGATAAATTGTCATCTCGAATATTATGACCATGAAGTGCTTGAACGCATTTTGTTGCGGTCGGCATCTCTGTTGGGTGTCAAATGCACGGGAGAGGCGGCACATGAGATTGCTATGCGCAGCCGTGGCACTCCGCGTATCGCCAACGCGTTATTGCGTCGTGTAAGAGACTTTGCACAGGTAAAAGGTTCCGGCATGATAGAGTCGGAGATTGCCCGCTATGCCCTTGAGGCGTTGAATATAGACCGATATGGTCTTGATGAGATTGATAATAAGATTCTTACCACCATTATAACCAAATTTAAAGGCGGGCCTGTGGGACTGTCAACTATAGCGACTGCCCTTGGCGAAGATCCGGGGACAATCGAAGAGGTATATGAGCCATTTCTTATAAAAGAGGGCTTCATTAAGCGTACCCCGCGGGGGCGTGAGGTCACAGAGTTGGCCTATACGCATTTGAAAATCGGTCGAGGTGACGGTTTTGGCTCTTTGTTTTAGGAGATATAGCAATGACTATCGATATAGAGAATATTCACTATAAAAGCAAGCGTTTTACGTTGAAGTGCATCGGTCTGAGTCATTATTTGCAA
>CAZBUT010000084.1:0-6710 GCA_964495165.1 uncultured Muribaculaceae bacterium
AACGGGAACTGTTCTTTTGAAATCTTTATGTTTTTACTTGGAGTATTTTTGCTTTTGTTTCAATCACATAGCTCGCTATGCTCTTTCAACAAAACTCAAAAATCCCCTCAAGTAAAAACTCAAAAATCTTTTCAAAGTAATTTATAGAAGTTCCCATATTAAAATTGTATTATTGTTTGTCTTATGGCACTCAAACGTTGCAACAGCATTGGTAGCAAATCCAATTTCAACATATTTGCACCATCGCTTTTTGCGACCGACGGATCTTGATGCGTTTCAATAAATAAACCGTCAGCACCAACTGCGATACCGGCTCTGGCAATAGTTTCTATCAAATCAGGTCGTCCACCTGTCACTCCGGCAGTTTGATTAGGCTGTTGCAATGAATGGGTAACATCAAGAATCACCGGGCAATTAAATTTTTGCATTTCGGGAATACCCCTATAGTCAACCAACAAATCTTGGTAGCCAAAAGTGGTGCCTCTCTCTGTCACTGCAACCAGTTCATTTCCGGCATCTCTTACCTTTTGTACCGCATATTTCATTGCCTCAGGAGACAAAAATTGTCCTTTTTTTATGTTGACCATTTTGCCGGTTTTGGCGGCTGCGATAAGCAACTCCGTCTGTCGGCATAAAAACGCCGGAATTTGTAGCACATCAACATATTCGGCTGCTATTGCAGCTTCTTCATTAGTGTGAATGTCGGTCACAACCGGAATGTTAAATGTTTCTTTTACTTTACGTAATATTTTCAGAGCCGCCTCATCTCCGATACCGGTAAATGAGTCTATACGAGAGCGATTTGCTTTACGATAGCTACCTTTAAATACATAAGGAATATTTAAGCGGCTTGTAATCTCCAATACTTTTTCGGCTATTTCCAACGCCATTTGTTCGCCTTCTATAACGCATGGACCGGCAAACAAAAAGAAATTATTTGTTTTTGATGTCTTAAGATATTCTAACATGATATACTGTTTATTTGATTAATTATGTGACAAGTGTCACATGCTACTATTGCAGCTGTCTCTGTTCTCAATCTGTTATCGCCAAGAGATACCGGCTCATAGGAACTTTCCAATGCCAATTTTATCTCATCAATAGAAAAATCGCCTTCCGGACCAATAAGCAATGTTATATCTTTATGAGCTGAATACTCCTTGCTGAATAATTTACGCGGTATTGATTCATCACAATATGCAATGAACTTCTGAGTAGCGTTGTCATGCTTGATAAAATCTTTAAACGTTACCATTTCTGAGATTTCAGGCAATGTTGCCTTTAGCGATTGCTTCATCGCCGATATTGCTATTTTCTCAAGTCGCTCGGTTTTTATCTCTTTTCGTTCTGAATAACGGCAGAGTAGGGGAACTATGCGATTTACACCTATTTCAGTCAACTTCTCAACCATCCACTCCATACGGTCGATGTGCTTTGTTGGTGCAATAGCGATTGTTATATAATTGCTCCATGACAAATCGACCTGCTTTTGCTCGATTATTTCAACATGAGCACGCTTATGGTGAGCGTCAAGCAATCGACAAGTATATCGGTTTCCTTTCCCGTCAATTACCTCCAAAATGTCACCCTCTTTCATGCGCAAAACCTTTACGCAATGCTGAGAATCACTTTCGGGAAGAATATGATTAGCTGATATGTCGGGGGCAAAAAACTGTATCATATTCAACGTTTTACAAAGTTGTGCTTATATTTGAAAAATACTGCAAACAATATTGCCACGACCAATGCATATGTTGCAAATATCAGCCATGTAGCTTCCCAATTTCCAACGAGATAGCCGTCAGAATTCCATGAGCAGAAATATTCAACAACTTTTCCGGCCGCAAGCGTTCCTACTGTCGCACCAATGCCGTTAGTCATTAACATAAATAATCCTTGAGCCGATGCTTGTATTGACTTGTCTGTTTCTTTCTCGACAAATAAAGCTCCTGACACATTGAAAAAGTCAAACGCAACGCCATAAACTATCATAGACAAAACAAACATCCATACACCATGTCCCGGATCACCAAGTCCAAACAGCCCGAATCTAAGTACCCATGCAAACATTGCAATGAGCATAACCTTTTTTATTCCAAAGCGGTGCAAGAAAAATGGTATCAGCAATATACATAATGCCTCTGATACTTGTGACAAGGAGGTAAGCAATGTCGCATTATTAGCCCCAAACGTATTGGCATATTCTGCAATGCCTTTAAAACTTGTAATAAACGGAGTGGCATATCCATTTGTGATCTGTAACGACATTCCAAGTAACATTGAAAACACAAAAAACAATGCCATTTTACGTGACTTAAACAATTTAAATGCGTCAAGACCGAGTGATTGCGCAATTGATTTTCGTCCGGCATTTTTTATTATCTTGCACTTAGGCAAAGTGAAACTATAAATTGCCAGCATAACACCCAACAATCCTGAAACAAGCAGTTGCATGTAGGTATATTGAAATCGTAAGGGATTGCTCAAACTTAAGAAAAACTCTCCGTCTTGTGTCCAAGTAGCACAATTCACAAACCACATTGTTGCAATAAATCCGACAGTTCCAAATACACGTATTGGCGGGAACGCTGAAATTGTATCATAACCATTGTCTCTAAGGATAGAGAATGCCACAGTATTTGACAATGCCAACGTAGGCATATAAAATGCGACACTGATTGTATATGTCGATAATATCAAAAATCTATCGGGGAGCATTTCAGCTTGTCCCGCAGAATATCCTAAATACCAGCAAGCAATCATAAATATACCGGCTATAAAATGGCATATTCCTAACATTTTTTGTGGCTGAACATATTTATCGGCAATTATACCAATCACTGCCGGCATAAATATTGATACAATTCCCTGTATTGCATAAAACCACGGGATAAGGTCTCCCAGACCTGCTTTTCCAAGATAGTTGCCTACACATGTGAGGTACGCTCCCCATATTGCAAACTGTAGGAAATTCATCACTATAAGTCTGAATTTTATGTGTTTTGCCATGATTATTATAATTTAATTTTACTTGTTTTCTTTTTTACGTTTTAGTATTTCATTTACTTTTGCCGCTTCTTCATATTCTTCTTTATCTATCAGTTGCGACAACTTGCGTTCAAGTTCTTCTATCGCATAATTTTCCAAACGAGCTTCTTTGGGCTGCTCTGAATCGTCGGTAACTATAAAAGAGTCATCTTTTGATTCCAAAATAAATCCGGCATCATTCAGTATTTTTTCAGTCGTGTATATCGGAGCCTTTGTCCTTATGGCGATAGCTATTGCGTCTGATGTTCGAGAATCTAAAACTATTTTTCTGTCTCCGTCGCTGAAAGTTAATTCAGCATAAAACACACCATCTTCAAATTTATATATAAAGACCTCTCTTAGCGTAACGCCAAAACCATGAGCAAAACTGACAAATAAGTCATGTGTAAGCGGACGTGGAGGAACAACTCCTTCCATTTTTATTGCAATAGATTGTGCTTCAGAAGCTCCTATTACGATTGGAATGCGATATGGACCATCAACCTGAGCCAATATAAGAGCATATGCGCCTGATTGAATTTGACTTGTCGAAATTCCCAATATTGATAGTTTAACGCGTGAATCCATACTCAAATCAATCTTTACAATACAACATTTTGCCCAGTTATTATGCCACTGCCATGACATATATGTTTGTCTTTATCATATATAACGGCAAACTGACCTGGCGCAATGCCTTGAACTTTACAATCCGACTCGATTACATACTCCATGCCACCAAGATGAGTGAGCTTGGCCGAAAGAAAATCAGGCATGTGACGGTTTTTAAACGTTATATTGACTTGGTTGCATGATTCCGGCCATGGATTTTCAGTTATAAAATGCATCTCATCAAGATGCAATGTATTTCCATATTGTTTTTCAGTTCCATACCCATTGCTGACATATATCACATTATCGTGAATGTTTTTTTTGACAACATACCATGGTCCGCCACTAAGGCCAAGGCCTTTGCGTTGTCCTATCGTATGAAACCAAAAACCATTATGCTCACCGAGTTTTTTGCCTGTCTCCAATTCAATGATTGCCCCTTTTTTTACACCTAAATGACGCTTTATAAAATCATTGTAGTTTATTTTTCCAAGGAAACATATTCCTTGGCTATCCTTACGGTAAGCATTCGGCATCTGAGTTTTTATGGCAATCTCTCTTACCTCCGACTTGGGTATATCACCAATAGGGAACATCAAATGACTCAATTGAGCATAATCTATACGAGCAAGGAAATCGGTCTGATCCTTAACAGGGTCAACTGCCGTCGACAAGTAAACTTTATCGTTTAATACAGTTGTCGTTGCATAATGCCCGGTCGCAGTCTTGTCAAACTCATGCCCCCAACGCTGTTCAAAATAGCCAAATTTTATCATCTTATTGCACATGATGTCGGGATTGGGAGTCAACCCTTGCCTTACAGTGCGCAAAGCATATTCCATTACATTTTCCCAATATTCTTCATGCAATGAAACAACATCAAAAGGCAATTTATAACGAGAGGCTATATAACTGCACATTTCTATATCCTCTTCAGCCGAGCAGTCGCCCTCATCTGTATCGAGACCGATGCGTATGTAAAATAAGTGTAAATCGTGTCCTTGCTCCAACAATCGATGAACCGCAACGGCGCTATCTACACCACCGGAAATCAAAGCTGCAATTTTCATAACCGTGACATTGTTGTAATTAATGCATTAATGTCAACATTCTTAACTAATATCTTATGATTTTGATCCAACAGATATATGCATGGAGTCGATTTCATGTCAAAATATGAATCAACTTCGGGCGATGCTCCTTTTATCCATTGCTCCGGATAGCCGGCAACGGCATTACACCATTCTTCATCTGCTTCACATGGACTCAAACTGACAATTTTGAGGGTTCCGGCATCTATCAATTGTCGAGTCTTGATGTCAGCAGCTAAACGGACACGCGCAATCATACAATCATCACAATCAGGCTCATTGATAAATAAAATAATGTAGGGTGCAGAAATATCGTTTAAATGACATTTCTCCTTGCGTTCATTTTCAAATGGCAAATTGTAAGCAATCATACCTTCTTGTGAATATTCAAGTACATTTGCGTGATACTCAAATTTTGCCCTATCGGCTTTTGATATCTTTTTATTGTCAGCTACGGCACGTGCAAAGAGCAAATATAATTCGTCACTCCAATACTGTGCGCTGTCACTATATAATGCTTCTTGAGCCATCAATCCAAGAGTAAGCAAGTTTTGCGGATTTTTTTTAACTTCTTTTATCAATGCACTTACCGATGCATTCACCGTGTCGAGATGCGCATAAGGCATTATTGCGATATAATCATTAAATGCTTTCTTTAACTTATCCTTTGCCGAAAATGCCGATTTCAAATTGCATCGCTCCCAAAAATGCGCCACAAAATAGTTGCTTCGATCATCAAGATTAGTGAGATTTTCGGGAATATTTGGATATGGAAAATATGTCTCGCTTTCCTGACTATGTAATGACATAATGGCAGTCACAGCAAGCAACGCGCTTATTATAATCTTTTTCATTTCAGTTCTTGTAATAATTGGCATGTATTTTGTTCTGACAAAGGTAGTGAAAGATGTGTAAAATAAAAAATAATTGCACAACTATAGAAAGTGTTTTATTGTTAATATTTAAGTTTAAATTTACGTCTTATGAATTTCAACAAATTTACAATCAAATCTCAGGAGGCAATACAAAAAGCTGTTGAGATTACGCAAGGGGCAGGTTGCCAAGCCATTGAACCCGTGCATCTTCTGAAGGGCGTAATGTCTGAGGGCGATTCTCTCGTCAAATTCATTTTCCAGAAAGTCGGAGCCAACATCAACCGTCTTTCAATGGCAGTTGACAGCGAAATTGCCGCTCAGCCTAAAGTGTCAGGCGGTGAACCTTATTTTAGTCGTACTTCAAATGATGTTTTGCAAAAATCTCTTGTCATCGCCAAAAGTAATGGCGATGAATATGTAACGCTTGAAGCGTTGCTCATGGCGATATATACAATTAATAGTCAGGCTTCATCTATGCTGAAAGATTGCGGTGTTACCGAAAAGGAAATGCGTGCCGCAATAGAGGAACTGCGTAAAGGCAAAAAAGCAACCGAACAATCGGCAGAAGATACTTATAATGCTTTGAGCAAATATGCTGTAAATCTAAATGAAAGAGCAAGAGCCGGAAAACTTGACCCTGTCATTGGACGAGATGAAGAAATACGTAGGGTACTGCAAATTTTGAGCCGACGCACGAAAAACAACCCAATGTTAATAGGCGAACCGGGAACCGGCAAAACTGCAATTGCAGAAGGGCTGGCACAACGTATCGTCAGAGGAGATGTTCCGGAGAATTTACGTTCAAAACAGATCTTTTCTCTTGATATGGGCGCGCTTATAGCCGGCGCAAAATATAAAGGAGAATTTGAGGAGCGTTTAAAAGCGATTGTTAATGAAGTTACTCAAAGCGACGGTGAAATAATTTTGTTCATTGATGAGATACACACATTAGTTGGAGCCGGAAAAGGTGAGGGTGCTATGGACGCAGCCAACATATTAAAACCGGCACTTGCACGTGGAGAATTGCGCAGTATCGGAGCGACTACACTTGATGAATATCAAAAATATTTTGAAAAAGACAAAGCTCTTGAACGCCGTTTCCAAA
>CAZBUT010000085.1:0-6676 GCA_964495165.1 uncultured Muribaculaceae bacterium
ATATAAACCCCACAAGTCTATAACAACAATTGCGGGGTTTGGGTTTGAGGGTTGTTGAAATGCATGGCGCGTTTCAACAAAGTGCTCAGTCTTCGTCTTTTTTACCTTTTTTTGCGTGTTTTGAGTGCTGTTTCATTAAATGACGGGTAAATTTGTCCTCGGCCGATTTGAGCATGAACAATTGCCGTTTAGTGAGTACATTCTTGAATTTTTCAAGATAATTCAATTCGACCAATGCTTCTTTCCCTTTTAACTCATAAAGGGCTTCAGCTGCTTTCTCATATTCGACGTCGGTGACTTGGTCGGCATCTTTATCCATTATTGCTCGTTGCATTTTGCGCGTGTCACGGTTTATCTTGTGGCACTCATCTTCCATGGCATCATACAACGGGAAAAATTCGTCTTGTTGCTCTTGGGTTAAATCAAGCTCCTTGGCAAGGAAATTGTGTTTGTATTCGCGCATCTCCTTAAACCATTTTTCTCTGTCGGCTTTTGACGGTCTGTTTTGAGCATCAATATATGACAGATGTGAGAAAAACGCTGTGATAAGAAACAAAATTGAAATACGCTTCATAATTAAGATTATTTGAGTGAAACAAATTCGGTAAATTCATCGGTAGAGACTCCTTGGTCATACATGTCTTCAAGAAGTTCATAAGAACTGACACTTTCATCGTAATAGAAATCGTCAACAAAAGATGCATCGCTGATAGCTGAGATGAGGGTGGGGTTATTGTCTATTGACAATCCTGAGTTGTCGGATCTCATGAGATCAAACATTTTCATCATGCACCAGATACCCATGAACATAGCCGCTAAATATACGTATGGGCGAATCTGTTGCCAGCGAGAACGTGGGAGAATTTTGGAATTAGTTGCTTCTTGTTCACGTTGTGGCAGCTCTTGTGTCATGCGTTTTGCAAAATCGGCAAAATAGCCGTCGGGAACAGTCATGCCTGATTTGCCTCCGATTTTAGATAGTATGTCGTTATCGTTTTTCATAACTCTTGACGTTTTTCGTAATTGTGACACATTTAAACTCAAATGGTTTAATCATTTTCTTCAAAAAATAGCTCTATTTTTTTTACTGCGATGTGATATGAGGCTTTAAGCGCTCCGACCGAAGTGCCGAGAATTTCCGACATCTCCTCATATTTCATTTCATCGAAGTATTTCATGTTAAATACCAATCGCTGTTTTTCAGGTAGGGTGGCTATGGCTTTGCGTAATTTTAATTTTAACTCATCGCCGTCGATGTATTCATCGGCTTCGATAGCATTGGCAAGATAAGATTCTTCATCGTCCAATGACAGGCTAAGCCGTTTTTTTTCACGAGCAAGAAATGTCAAACTCTCGTTAATCGCGATTTTGTATAGCCATGTAGATAGCTTTGCATCACCGCGGAAAATGTCGATTGAAGACCATGCTTTGAGAAATGTGTTTTGCAGCAAATCGTTGGCATCGTCGTGGTTTTGTACCATACGGCGTATCTGCCAATATAGCGGCTCAGAGTACAAGGCAATGACTTCCCCAAAGGCTTCTCGACATGTCTTTTCGTCGCGTAGTCTTGATATCAAATCTTGATCTTCTTTAGGTATTTCTATTGCCATGAACTATGTTTTGTTGAATTGGAGTGTAAAAGTAGAGAAAGTTTTTTAATTTTGCACAATAATAGCATTTAAAATGTTGTAAAAGTATGGAACTGTCTTTAACATTAAATACCGTCTTAATAGCTCTTGGTCTTACGCTGATTGCCGGATTGTCAACCGGAATCGGCAGTTTGATGGCATTCTTTTCCAAGACGACAAACACCCGTTTTCTGTCGGCGGCACTTGGCTTGTCGGCGGGTGTTATGGTGTATGTCTCATTTATGGAATTAATGCCTGATGCATTGGATAAAATAGAGATGATGTTTCCCGGAAAGGAGGGCATCATATATGTGTTGCTTGCTTTTTTTGCAGGTATGGGATTGATTGCAGTGATTGACTTTTTTATCCCTGAAGATGAGAACCCTCATGAGTTTCATGCTGCTGGAAAATCCAATGATAAATTGAAGCGAACGGGATTTATGCTTGCGTTGGCTATTGGTATTCACAATTTCCCTGAAGGAATGGCAACGTTTGTGTCGGCGCTTGACGGACTTGACGTGGCATTGCCTATTGTTGTGGCTATTGCCATACATAATATACCTGAAGGCATTGCGGTCTCGGTTCCGATTTATCATTCGACAGGAAGCCGTAAAAAGGCGTTGAGGTATTCGGTTTTGACCGGTTTGGCCGAGCCGATAGGGGCTTTGTTCGGTATGCTTTTCCTCCTCCCTTTTTGGACTCCGGCAGTAGGAGCCTTTATGCTTGCGGCTGTTGCCGGAATCATGGTGTATATATCGTTTGATGAATTATTGCCCGGAGCGGAAGAGTACGGACATCACCATTTTGCGATTGGCGGTGTTATTGTCGGAATGGTGATTATGGCGTTCTCGCTGCTACTGTTTTGAAGATAATCACTACAAATAGTGATTGCGAATGTTGGCATCATTGGCTAACTTTGCACCGCTATTTGAATTATGAAAACAAAAATCGCTTGCTATATATATGTGATTTCGGCGTTAGGCGCATTTTGTGCCGATGCCGCAACCGATGATGGCGTGCAGTATGCCGATACAACCATGGCATTGCAAGAGGTGTCGGTTACAGCAATCAAGCAATCTTCTGATGTCAAGGTGTTGCCATTGGCGTCAACCGTCCTTGCCGGCAAGCAACTTGAACGTATGAAGATCGTCGGAATGAAAAATATGAGCGAGATAGCTCCTAATTTTTATATTCCCGATTATGGTTCGCGAATGACATCTTCGATATATGTAAGAGGAATCGGCGCACGTATCGATCAGCCGGTTGTGGGGCTGATTGTGGATAATGTGCCTTTCTTGAACAAGGACAACTATGACTTTGATGTAGCTGATATTGACAGAATGGAAATTTTGCGCGGTCCGCAAAGCACATTGTTTGGACGCAATACGATGGGGGGACTGATAAATATATACACTTTATCGCCTTTAAAATATCAAGGCTTGCGTGCTCTTGCCGAGTATGGAAGCCGAAATACAGTTAAAGCGTCATTGTCATATTATACCAAGTTAAATAGCCTGTTGGGTATGTCGTTTAGCGGATATTATACAATGACCGACGGCTATTTTGACAATAATTATAATGGCGCAGATTGTGATACAGAGCGTCAGGGAACATTCAGGTGGAAAACGCATTGGCGTATTTCAGATAATGTGAGTCTTGAAAATGTGGCAAGCGCGCAGATTTCGCGTCAAGAGGGATACCCTTATGCGTCGATCGAAACAAATGAGATTAATTATAATGATACGTGCTTTTATCGACGAACAGGTATTACCGACGGTTTGACGATAAAATGGGTGCAGAATGATTTTACGTTGTCGAGCATAAGCAGCTTTCAGTACATAGATGACAATATGACTCTTGACCAGGATTTCCTCCCGTTGCAATATTTTACTCTGACGCAAGAACGAAAGGAATGGGCGTTTACTCAAGATGTTGTGGCGCGGGGAGCAATTGGCGGATACAAATGGTTGGGTGGAGTGTTCGGATTCTATAAACAATCTGATATGGACGCACCGGTAACGTTCAAAGATTATGGTATAGAGCAACTTATAGAAAGCCATCGGAATGAAGTGAATCCACAATATCCGATCTCGTGGGATGAGGAAACGTTTGTACTTGGAAGCAATTTTAAAACACCGACGTGGGGCATTGCGGCTTATCATCAAAGCAGCTATGATGTGGGACAATGGAATTTTACATTCGGTATTCGTCTTGATTATGAACATGCGGGGCTTGACTATCATAGCCACTGTGTATCGAGCTATACAACGTATGATTGTACCATGACAAATGACCTGTCTGTGCCTTATAAAAATCATAAAGTGGATATAAATGACTTCGGGCATTTGGATAAATCGTTTGTTGAGGTGTTGCCTAAACTTTCGGTAAAATATGATTTGCCTACAAAGACTCCTTCAAATTTATATGCATCTGTCTCCAAGGGATATAAATCGGGAGGATTTAACACTCAAATGTTTTCTGACGTGTTGCAACAACGCATAATGGGACTTATGGGGCTTTCTATGAAGTATGATATTGACGATGTGGTTGGATATGATCCGGAAAAAAGTATAAATTATGAAATTGGAGGTCATTTGGTCCTCTGTGACGGACGTTTAAATGCCGATGCTGCATTGTTCTATATAGATTGTCGCGACCAGCAGTTAACGATGTTTCCCGACGGTACAACCACGGGTCGTATAATGGCAAATGCGGGAAAAACCCGTAGCTATGGTGCCGAAATGTCGGTGTCATATATTCCCGATGATCGGTGGCGTTTAAGTGCGAGCTATGGGTTTACCGATGCTCGATTTGTGGAATTTGATAATGGTAAAAATGACTATAGCGGCAAGCGTATTCCGTATGCTCCGCGCAATACATTTTTTGCCGCTATGTCTTATTCGCTACCACTTGGGCAAAAGTGGGCAGATAGGCTTGTGCTCAGTGCCAATTGTCGAGGAGTCGGCTCGATATATTGGAATGAAGAAAATACAGAGAAGCAACCTTTTTACGCTCAGCTTGGGGCATCGTTAAGGCTTGAACATCAGCGCTATTCGATTGATGTTTGGGGTGAGAATATTACTGATTCGCAATATAAGACATTTTATTTTGTGTCTATTGGTCACGGTTTTTATCAACAGGGCAAACCGGCGCGAATGGGCGTAACTTTGAGATATAATTTTGAAATAAATTAGTTAAATATAAAATTATGATTAAGAGAAAATTAAATGTAATTATCATGTCATTTGCAATGGCATTATCGTTCTCGGCATGTGATAGTGACAGCGACTACGAAAGCAAGTCAACGCAGAATTTTTCTGATTGTTTTCATCATGTTTATAACACAGAGACAGGAGAGGCTGCGATTTTTGATTCGCCTCGTTATACTATCGAGTTTGACTATGCATCAGGCAAAGCAAATGTTGAGGTTAAGAATGTGAAATTTGCTGAAGGTATGCCTGCAATAAATATGACACTCGCCGATTTAACATGGACCTGGAGCAGTACTACCGGATTTAAAAGCATTTCGGCAACAGATGTTGTGCCTGTTGTAAATGGAAAAGTAATGCCTGAATATATTATAAGCAGTTTTAAATTTGATATTCTTGACCGGTATATGGGTGTCAATTATCTCCCTGTAGTGAGAATCACATTTGCTATAAATGAAAAATATGTGGTCACTGCTGTTCAAAAACAGATATGTTACTACGGTAAAACCAATGTGTTGACTGCGGGTTCGCCTACTGCATTTAATACAGAATCACCATATTATTTGGCGGAAATTAGCGAGGATTTGACTGCTGACTTGAAAATATATGATGCACAATTTGCAACTTCGATGCCTCCTATGAATATGGTTTTTGGAGATATTCCTGTAATTGTAAATCCGTCGGTGGGTTATGTCTTGACTGCCGATAGCTTGATTCCTGAAATAGGAGACACTCCATATCCCGATTATGAAATTACCGCACTTTCCGGAAATGCTAATTTCATGACCGGTTTAAGTTTGACATTCCGTTGTATGTCGGTATTTACCGTTACAGCCACCTTGGGTTTTGCACCATCGGAAGAGACGATGAATTGAATAGCGAATAATTGACGGAGAAAATATAATGAGGGCGATGAGGCAGAAATGACACATCGCCCTCATGCTGTAAATATGTGCAAGAGTTGAAAAAGTCCATATTTGAGGAAAAAAAGAAAATAAATATTGTTATGATAACATGCATTTAATTGCAATATTTTGACTATCTTTGCACATGAAAAATCGGGCGATGGCGCGCGTATTTGTTGCGCTGTTGTCTTATGTTTGTGGTAATCAGGTTGATAGCCGTGAAAACTGTTCTCTGATTATTGATAGAGAAGGAAAAATAGAATTAAATATATGGTATCATTAGCAATTTTTGGTATTCAAAGCACAACGCTTGCTGTTACTGCTGCTCTCACCGGAGTGGCTCTTGTTGGTTTGGCGTTGTGGCTGGCCGGATTAATTTCACCAAAGTCATTTAATCCGCAGAAGGGAGAAGCCTATGAGTGTGGTATCCCTACACGTGGCGAGAGTATGTCACAATTTAAAGTGGGCTATTACCTCTATGCTATTTTGTTTTTAATGTTTGATGTCGAAACCGTTTTCTTGTTCCCTTGGGCTGTAAAGGTGCAGTCGCTTGGTGCTAACGGTTTAATGGCAATCGCAGTATTTTTTGGAATCTTAGTGTTAGGTCTTGTTTATGCCTGGCGGAAAGGAGCACTTGAATGGAAGTAACAACCAAGAGTATGCCCTACGAGGCATGGAAAGACAACGAATATATTGAAAAGCTCGTTGAGGAATTAAAGGCAAACGGTACAAATGTGATAGTCGGCTCTTTTGACAAGTTGATCAATTGGGGTCGTTCCAATTCAATTTGGCCACTTACTTTTGCTACAAGCTGTTGCGGTATCGAGTTTGTATCACTTGGAGCGGCGCGTTATGATATGGCGCGTTTTGGCTGGGAAGTTGCTCGTTCGTCTCCACGTCAAGCCGACTTTATGATGGTTGCAGGTACAATTGT
>CAZBUT010000086.1:0-6626 GCA_964495165.1 uncultured Muribaculaceae bacterium
ATTACCCATTTCGTTCATTCCAAACAACACTCTACGATGTACCGGTTTCAAACCGTCGCGCACATCGGGAAGTGCACGTGACACAATTACCGACATTGAATAGTCGATATATGCCGACTTCATCTCACTTTCAATATTGATCTTTAAAATGCGATCTTCTTCCAGCATGATTTTATTTTAAAAACTTGTAATTTAACTATTTACACATCAAACTTAGCCACACGCCTAAAACCGCGCAGTCTCGTTCATAAATTAACATACAAAGATAACTAAATTTTAGCAAATATCAGCTATCAGCCATGCCTGCTTTTACTTTTTTTATATTTAATTCCGCCATTATGATAGCGGTCACATTTAATTTGGCACAATAATTGCAATGAGATTTATGTAACAAGAACTTTCACAACAAGATAATGGATACAAATTTTTCAAATTCATTAAAAAATATATTAGAGAGCAGTCGTAAAGAAGCTGTGCGTCATAACAATAGCATCATTGGACCTGAGCACCTTCTTCTGGCTCTCATATCATCGCCCGACAGCCGAGCGGTTGAACTCATTGAGCATATATCTAATGGATATTCCATAGCCGAACTGCGAATTTTTTTAGATAATAAGCTATTTGAATCTCCGACAGGAAGTTCAACACTAAATGTCAGCGACTTAGCCAACCGTATAATTAAGCTCAGCGTTTTGGAAGCAAGGTTATTGAAAACCGATACTGTTGATATCGAACATCTGCTTTTAGCATTATTTCACAACTCAGAAGTGCAAAACATGTCATTTATGGCAAAATTCAAAGAAGCAGGAATTACCTACGATGGAATATACAAACAATTGACCAACGTCACCGACACGCCAAAACTCGGAGCCGGGTTCACCGAGGAAGAAGATGATGAAGACGATGTGCTTCCAAGCAACGAGTCTACATACAAGCATGAGACCTCGCAAACGGCAGCCAAAACGAGTAAAAAAGGAAATGACACCCCAGTGCTTGACAAATTTGGCAACGATATGACACGCGCCGCCGAAGAAAACAGATTAGACCCTGTCATCGGGCGCGAAGCCGAGATCGAGCGATTGGCACAAATACTAAGCCGACGCAAGAAAAACAATCCGGTTCTTATAGGAGAGCCAGGCGTTGGCAAATCGGCAATTGTCGAAGGATTGGCATTACGCATCGTGCAACGCAAAGTGTCACGCGTACTTTTTGACAAGCGCATCATTTCGCTTGATATGGCATCTATTGTAGCCGGTACAAAATATCGCGGCCAATTTGAGGAACGCCTAAAAGCCGTGCTCAATGAGTTGGCAAAAAACAAAGATATTATCCTGTTTATTGATGAATTACACACCATTGTCGGCGCCGGAAACGCAGCAGGGTCAATGGACGCTGCCAACATGCTCAAACCTGCACTTGCCCGCGGAGCCATACAATGCATCGGAGCAACAACTCTTGACGAATACCGCAAAAATATCGAAAAGGACGGAGCATTGGAACGCCGCTTCCAAAAAGTAGTCGTTGAACCAACCACACCCGATGAAACATTGCAAATTCTCAATAATATCAAAGAAAAATATGAGGAGCATCACAATGTCAATTATACCAATGATGCTCTTGAAGCCTGTGTCAAATTGACAGAACGTTATATAAGCGACCGCAACTTCCCCGACAAAGCTATAGACGCACTCGACGAAGCAGGGTCAAGGGTACATATCACCAATATATCAGTTCCGAAAGAAATCGAGCAACTTGAAGAAGCTATTGAAAATGCAAGCCAAAACAAGATTAAAGCCGCTCAGGCTCAAAATTTTGAAAGTGCAGCATCTTATCGAGATAAAGAACAAAAATTAAGACAAGAATTAGACATAGCGCAAAAACGCTGGGAAGAACACCTTTACAAGCAACGTGAGACTGTTGATGAAGAAAAAGTCGCAGAGGTTGTTGCCATGATGACAGGAGTTCCCGTACAACGCATAGCTCAAGCCGAAGGTTTGAGATTGCGAGAGATGACTCCGGCGCTAAAAAGTCGCATAATAGGACAAGACCAAGCTATCGAGAAAATAGTCAAAGCCATACAACGAAATCGTGTAGGGCTTAAAGACCCAAACAAACCCATTGGAACTTTCATGTTTCTTGGTCCTACAGGCGTCGGAAAGACACATCTTGCAAAAAAATTAGCAGAATACATGTTTGATTCTGCCGATTCACTCATTCGGGTTGACATGAGTGAATTTATGGAGAAATTCACAGTTTCACGACTTGTTGGAGCACCTCCGGGGTATGTCGGATATGAAGAAGGCGGTCAGCTCACTGAAAAAGTGCGTCGACGTCCTTATTCGGTTATCCTGTTAGATGAAATAGAGAAAGCCCATACCGATGTATTCAATCTGCTATTGCAGGTAATGGATGAAGGCCGGCTCACCGATAGTCTCGGGCGAAAAGTCGACTTCAAAAACACAATAATAATAATGACGTCAAATATCGGCACACGTCAATTAAAGGATTTTGGAACAGGCGTAGGTTTCAGTACAAAAACCATAGATAAAGAATACACCCACAGTGTACTTCAAAAAGCTCTTAACAAAGCATTTTCTCCCGAATTTTTAAACCGCATAGATGACATTATAATGTTTGACAGTCTTGACAAAGAGGCAATACGCAAAATCATCGAAATAGAACTCGCGGGATTCTACAACCGTGTGGAATCGCTTGGATACAAACTTACTATTTCAGATGAAGCAAAAAACTTCATCGCAGAAAAAGGTTATGATATTCAATTTGGCGCTCGACCGTTGAAAAGAGCTATTCAAAAATACCTCGAAGACGAAATAGCAGAACTCATCATCGGGTCAACTTTAAAAGCCGGCGACGAAATAATAGTCAATTACGACAATAACGAAATTAAAACCGAAATAAATAACCACTAAATTTATATTGATATGCAAAAAGGAACAATCGGGGTTATAACCGAAAACATTTTCCCCGTCATTAAAAAATTCTTGTATAGCGATCATGAAATTTTCTTACGCGAGTTGGTGTCTAACGCCATTGATGCAACCCAGAAACTTAAAACTCTGGCTTCAGTAGGCGAATATAAAGGAGAACTCGGCTCAATGAATGTGAAAGTAACAATCGATAAAGACAACGGCACTCTCACAGTCAGCGACAATGGTATTGGCATGACCGATGAAGATATTGATAAATACATCAACCAAATAGCCTTTTCCGGAGCAGAAGAGTTTTTGGCCAAATATAAAGACACTGCCAATTCTATCATAGGGCATTTCGGTCTCGGGTTCTACTCAGCTTTTATGGTCGCCAAAAAAGTTGAAATACATTCTCTCTCATACAAAGAGGGGGCAAAAGCAGTAAAATGGACTTGCGACGGCTCTCCTGAATTCACGATGGAAGAATATGAAAAAGACACACGCGGAACCGACATTGTACTCTATATCGATGACGAAAACAAAGATTTTCTTGAACAATCAAAAATTGATTCTTTGTTGAAAAAATACTGCCGATTCCTCCCCGTTCCCGTTGTTTCTGGGAAAGAGCAAGAATGGAAAGACGGCAAATATGTCGACACCGATAAAGACAAAGTGATAAACATCACAGAACCGGCTTGGACAAAAAAGCCTTCGGAACTCACCGATGAAGATTATAAAAATTTCTATCATGAATTATACCCGGGACAAGACGATCCTCTGTTCTGGATACACCTGAACGTTGATTACCCCTTCACTCTTACCGGCATATTGTATTTTCCGAAAATAAAAAACAATTTTGAAATCAACAAAAATCGTATTCAGCTGTACTGCAACCAGGTATTTGTTACCGATTCGGTAGAAGGTGTTGTACCTGAATTCCTGATGCTGTTGCAAGGCGTCATCGATTCGCCCGACATTCCTCTAAATGTATCTCGTTCATACCTACAGAGTGATGCAGCAGTAAAAAAAATATCTTCATATATCACCAAAAAAGTATCTTCGCGACTTGAAGACATCTTCAAAGCCGACCGCAAAGAATATGAAAATAAATGGGACGATATAAAGATATTCATCGAATATGGTATGCTTACAGAGCAAAAATTCTGTGATGCCGCAATGAAGTTTACTTTGCTTAAAAATACCGACAATAAATATTTCATCCTCAATGAATATAAGAGCTTAATCGAATCGTCACAAACCGATAAAGACGGCAATCTAATATACTTATACGCAACCGACCCTGTAGCACAATACAACTACATCAACTCAGCGACAGAAAAAGGCTACGACGTATTACTAATGGACGGTCAATTAGACAGCCATTTTATCGGATTACTTGAAAGCAAAATAGAGAAATCGCAATTTGTGCGCGTCGACAGCGATGTAATCAGCAATCTCATAAAAAAGGAGAATAAAAAAGAGGTTAACTTGTCGGCTTTACAACGTGAAATACTTTCAACCGAATTCCGTTCACAAGTACCTGCGATCGAAAAAAGCGAATTTATTGTTTCATTTGAAGCGTTAAGCAGTAGCGACGAACCAATCGTCATTACCCAAAGCGAATACATGCGACGAATGAAAGAGATGGCAGCATTGCAACCTGGCATGAGCTTCTACGGAGAACTTCCCGACAGCTATAACATGATTGTAAATACCGAACATCCTCTTATTTCTAAAGTTAAAGAAAACGCCGACAACAACATCGCCAAACAAGTTGCACCTATAGCCAACGAGATAGAAGCAAAAAATGCTCAAATCAAAGCATTACGTAATGCAAATAAAGATTCTTAAATGAGCGATGAAGACTCTAAAAAAATCGATGCAATCGAAAAAGAGGTAACTGATTTGCGCAAGAAACAAAGCGACTTAATCACCGAATATGCATCAACGCAGGAAACCGTAAAACAGCTTATCGACCTCGCCCTGCTCGGCAACGGATTGCTCAAAGGTGAATCCTTAAGCTCATTCATCAAGCGCTCCATCTCTCTACTCTGAAAATACATAAATTAATATAGCCAAATATCGCTATGTTTCTTCTCATAGCGATATTTTTTATTTAACTTATTTTAAATAGAATAACCGATATTTGTTGCCCAATGTGCCTTTTAACTTTGCATCAGAAACTAATTAATGTTTAATCTTCAAAACTTAATCGTTATGATAGCAATATTCTTAATTTTAGGCGCAACATTGACAATTCTCCGTATAATGTCTTATTGCGAAACTCTTGATTTATAAAAAATTTGTCAATCGGTTAATTTTACGAAACTATATTGTATTCTCAACATAAAAGCGATAATTTTGCAAAACCTAAAAAATGATTTTAAGAAGCATATTAATTTTCTCTAAACACTATCTAAATTATGGACGTAAATATAACCAACGACATTAAATATATAGGAGTTGACGACACCACTTTGGATTTATTTGAAAGCCAATATATTATCCCGAACGGAATATCATATAATTCTTATCTCATTTTTGACGAGAAGATTGCGATAATGGATACTGTTGATCGCAGAAAAAGCGATGAATGGTGGAACAATCTTGAGAAAGCTCTTAACGGCAAAACTCCCGACTATTTGATTGTTCATCACATGGAACCTGATCATGCCGGCAACATTGCAACTGCTGTCGAAAAATACCCCGACTTGAAAATTGTGGCTTCAGCTCGAGCAATTCAAATGTTGCCACAATTTTTTGATGAAACTGACTTCAGTAATAATACAATTGCAGTACAAGAAAACGACACATTGTGTTTAGGCAAGCACACTCTACAGTTTTTCATGGCACCTATGGTACATTGGCCTGAAGTAATGGTCTCCTTTGATCAAACAGACAAAGTCATCTTCTCTGCCGACGGATTTGGCAAGTTTGGAGCACTGTGCCACGAAGAAGAAGAATGGGCTTGTGAAGCTCGCCGTTATTACTTTAATATTTGCGGGAAATATGGCATACCTGTTCAAACATTATTAAAAAAAATTGCAAAACTTGATGTAACATGCATCTGCCCATTACACGGGCCTATTCTCTCCGAAAATCTCTCCTACTATATTGGGCTATACGATACATGGAGCAAATATGATGCTGAAACCGACGGAGTATTTATCGCATATGCTTCAATACATGGTGGAACAGCTGAAGCAGCAAAAAAAATGGCAGAGATACTAAAACTCAAAGGAGTCCAAAAGGTAACCATAACTGATTTGAGCCGAGGTGATATGGCAGAAGCTGTTGAAGATGCTTTCCGCATGAACCGCATCATTCTCGCAGCAGCGTCATACGATGGTGACGTATTTCCCCCAATGCAAGACTTTCTGCACCACCTAATCCTTAAAGGGTTTCAACGTCGCAAAATCGGCATTATTGAGAATGGATCTTGGGCACCAAGTGCGGGTCGCGTAATGAAAAATCTATTGGAAAAAATGAAAGATTTAGATGTCGTTCAGCCAATGGTTACAATACGCTCTCGCATGAAGCAAAACAATATCACAGAATTGGAAGCATTGGCCGACGCAATTCTAAAATAACGGTTATATACTCTTCACCCCGAAATTTAGCAAATTTTTCTTCTGAAGAATCCAAATAAATTTTCCCGAGATTGCAATATATCTCGGGAAAAGTTTGTATCTTTGC
>CAZBUT010000087.1:0-6616 GCA_964495165.1 uncultured Muribaculaceae bacterium
GCGATGTGCCTGAGCATGTTATGGCTGAGGCCGATGAGAAAGAGGATCTGAATGGCTGTTATCTGCTGCCGGGAGCAATAGATGATCAGGTGCATTTTCGCGATCCCGGATTGACCCACAAGGCCGATATGGCTACGGAATCGGCGGCAGCAGTTGCCGGTGGTGTGACGTCGTTTATGGATATGCCAAACACTGTGCCGCAAACGGTGACGCTTGAGGCTCTCGAAGCCAAGCACAAGCGTGCCGCCGATGTGTCAGTGGCAAACTATTCGTTTTACATTGGCGCGACAAATGACAATATCGAGGTGCTGAAGATTTGTGATTTCACCCGTGTGCCGGGTGTCAAGTTGTTTTTGGGTGCTTCGACAGGAAATATGCTCGTAGATAATGCGGAGGCTCTGCGCCGCATATTTTCGGAGGTAGATGCGATTGTTGCCATTCACTCTGAAGATGAAGCAATCATACGTCGCAACAAGGAGGCTGCCATTGCCCGCTGGGGTGAAGATGTGCCGGTGGAGGCACACCCGTCGATACGCAGCAGCGAGGCTTGCTATGAGTCAACCCGACGGGCTGTGGAGCTGGCTCGCAAGTATAATGCGCGGTTGCACATACTGCATATCTCGACGGCAGCCGAACTTGAGTTTCTGACAAGCGAGCCGCTGAGCAGCAAGAGAGTGACTGCCGAGGTGTGTGCCCATCATTTGTGGTGGAGTGACGAGGATTATGCCCGTCTTGGCAGCCGCATAAAATGGAATCCGGCTATCAAGACCGCTGATGACCGCAAGGCGTTGCGTGAGGCGCTGAATGACGGTCGCATCGATGTGGTGGCTACCGACCATGCTCCACACCTGTTATCGGAGAAAGAGGGCGGCGCACTGAAAGCCGCTTCAGGAGGGCCGTTGGTTCAGTATTCGCTTGCGATGATGCTTGAACTTGCCCGACAGGGGGTGACGACTGTCGAACGTGTGGTCGACAGCATGTGCCACAAGGCTGCCGAATTGTTTGGCATCAAGGATCGCGGGTATATCCGCAAGGGGTATTACGCCGATTTGGCTGTTGTCGATCCCAATGCCGAGTATGTGGTCAAGGACGAAGATGTGCTGAGCCGCTGCGGGTGGAGTCCGCTGGCGGGTGAGACGCTTCATCACAAGGTGTTGATGACTTATGTCAATGGGCATCGGGTATATCACAATGGCGTCGTTGACAGGTCGGTACGTGGAAAGGCGTTGGAGTTTTAATATCTCCGTGACAACACCCAGCCTGGTGTGGTGCTGACCTCCTTTCCGGCTTCGCCGATGTGTTGGTGCGAACCCCTCAGTCACTTCGTGACAGAATGCTGCAGTGGGTCTCGCGACCGTGCACCGGCAAGCCGACTTGCACTGCTCGCCCACATGCGAGGCCTACGGCGTTCCCCTATCGCTTCCTTTTGAACTGCATTCATATTCTTCTATTTTTTTGTCCAACTTCTGGGGTGCAGGTCACGCAGGGGGAGAGTTCAGCTCCCCTATCAAAGCAGGGGAGCAGTTGGGAGTTGGTGGTTTTAATTAGTTTAATGATTTAATTGACAGAATATGATTTCAGTAGATGGATTGACCGTGGAATTTGGCGGTACGACATTGTTTAAAGATATATCGTTTCAAATCAACGAAAAGGATCGCATAGCCCTAATGGGCAAGAATGGCGCAGGCAAAAGTACGCTATTGAAGATTTTGGCAGGAGTGCGCACGGCTACTCGCGGGTCGGTTTCGGCGCCAAAGGATTGTGTTGTGGCATATCTGCCCCAGCACATGATGACAGAAGACCGTCGCACCGTCAGAGAGGAAGCGTCGCAGGCATTTGCCCATCTCATGGAGGCTGAAGCTGAGATCGAGCGTCTTAACAATGAGCTTGCCACGCGCACCGACTATGAAAGTGACGAGTATATGGCTCTTATCGAGAAGGTGAGCGAGATGAGCGAGAAGTTTTATGCAATAGATATGACTCACTTTGACGAAGATGTCGAGAAAACGCTCATGGGACTGGGGTTTGAGCGTGAGGATCTCGACAGACCGACATCGGAGTTCAGCGGCGGTTGGAGAATGCGTATCGAACTTGCCAAACTTCTACTGAAAAACCCCGATGTGCTATTGCTCGACGAGCCAACCAACCATTTGGACATCGAGAGTATAATGTGGCTTGAGGAGTTTATAAAGAGCTCGGCAAAAGCGGTTGTGGTGATAAGTCACGACCGACGGTTTGTCGATGCAATCACGACTCGCACAATAGAGGTGACAATGGGCAGAATATATGACTACAAGGCATCATACAGTCACTATCTCGAATTGCGCAAGGAACGTCGCGAGCAGCAACAGAAGCAATATGATGAGCAACAGAAGATGATTCAGGAAACAAAAGATTTCATCGAGCGTTTCAAGGGTACTTATTCAAAGACCCTGCAAGTGCAAAGCCGTGTGAAAATGCTTGAAAAACTTGAGTTGATCGAAGTCGATGAAGAAGATACATCGGCATTGAGATTGAAGTTTCCGCCTTCGCCACGCAGCGGCAGCTATCCGGTGCAGGCCGACGGTGTGGGCAAGGCATTTGACGGACACACGATATTTAAAAATGCTACGTTTATGCTTGAACGTGGCGACAAGGTAGCGTTTGTAGGGCGCAACGGCGAGGGCAAATCGACTATGGTGAAATGTATCATGGGAGAGCTTGAACATGAAGGCAGTCTCACTCTCGGGCATAATGTGCAGACAGCCTATTTTGCGCAAAATCAGGCATCATTGCTCGATGAAAATCTCACTGTGTTTCAGACAATCGACGATATTGCCAAGGGAGACGTGCGGCTTAAGATACGCGACATGCTTGGCGCGTTTATGTTTGGGGGCGAAGAGAGTACCAAGAAGGTGAAAGTATTGTCGGGTGGCGAGCGTACCCGTCTTGCCATATTGAAATTGCTTCTCGAACCGGTCAATCTGCTTATTCTCGATGAGCCGACCAATCATCTCGATCTCAAAACAAAAGATATACTCAAGCAGGCTTTACAAGACTATGACGGCACGCTGATACTCGTGAGCCACGACCGTGATTTCCTTGACGGTCTTGTCACCAAGGTTTATGAGTTTGGCCATCAGCGAGTGAGGGAGCACCTGTGTGGCATCAACGAGTTTCTTGAGAGCAAGAAGGAGCAGTTTTAACCGAATGGTGTTTTTTGTAGGCGCGGGCAAGGCGAGTGTGGTAGCCGCGGGCTGCATATCGCGGACCATTGTAGCTGCGTGCAAACGCGTGCCAATTTTTTTCGCGCAGGTATTTGACCAATCCGGTATTTACAAGGAAATTGGCGAATAGTTGCAATTGAGCCGGCTCGGACAATTGCATTTGCCTGACAAACTCGGTTAAGTTGCGACAACCGCATAGTTTCCAATTGAATCCGCCAATCTGGAACATACCCCAAAAGGTGCTTTCGACAGCAGCGATGCTATCGATTTCAATGGCTTGGCGCAAGCGTTGATGAGCCTGTTGCTGATTGACGCCATGTCCCGACTTGATGAGCGACGCACCGCCAGACAGCACAATGCCTCGGCGCGCACAGTTGCGCTTAAACACCTTTGCATCGAAATAGACAATGGGGAGATGCGGAGCGCAAAATCCGATGTGTTGGCGTCCGGTCTCCACATCGACCACCGCTTTTATTGCAGCAATGTCGATGTCAAGCCGCCGTGCGACATCGGCATAGTCATCGTCGTTGAGACGCACTATGACAGAGTCACACATCTCATCGATGTAGCGTTGCGGTATCGTCGGGCGCAGAAAGCTCTCGGCATCGGGCAACGTCAAGGTGTCGGTAAAAAAAGATTCTTCTGCCGCTGCCGTGGCAAACGACAGAGACAGAAGAACCTGTATGATTAGAAGCCTAAACAAAGTACTTACTTCTTGAGGTCGGCTACTTTGGCAAGAGTGAGAGTCAATTGACCCCAGAAACGTTCAACGGCCGGAATGTGCATACGCTCTGTGGGCGAGTGAACACCTTGGAGAGTAGGCCCGAAAGAAACCATGTCAAGATGAGGATATTTCTGCAAGAACAGACCGCATTCGAGTCCGGCATGGATAGCTTTTATCGCCGGAGTGATGCCGTAAAGTTCTTTGTAGGCATCGCGAGCAATCTCCATAATGGGTGAATGCATGTTAGGAGCCCAACCGGGATAGCCGTCACCGTGGGTGACCTTTGCGCCGGCAAGTTCAAAGACTGTTTCCACCTGATGAGCGATGTCCCACTTGCGAGAGTCAACCGAGCTGCGCTGGCTTGTAGTAACGAGTATCTCGTTACCCGGCAGCATCTTGATAGCAGCAAGGTTGGTAGAAGTTTCAACCAATCCCTCAAGTTCGCGGCTCATAGAGATTACCCCATGAGGCGCGCAATACAATGCGCTGATGAGGTTCATGGCAGTCTTCTTGTCGATGCATTGAGCAGGAGCGGCAACGCTTTCGAGGTCAACCGAGAGGTTTGGCTCAACGTCTTTATATTCGTTTTCAACCTCGGCACTGTAATGGTTCATTGCAACACGCACATCTTCTTTTGCAGCAGCCGGCACACCAATCACAGCCGAAGCGGCACGCGGTATCGCATTGCGCAGATTGCCGCCTTCGATTTCAGCAACCACCACATCGTGTTTTTTAGCCAACGCCCAAACAAAGCGCGCAAGCAACTTATTGGCATTGGCGCGTCCGAGATGAATGTCACAGCCCGAGTGTCCGCCACAGCCATTGGCAACAGCGACCTTGAAGAAATGATAGCCGGCAGGTGCAGGCTCGTTTTGATATGAGAATGTGCATGTGGTGTCAACACCTCCGGCACAACCTACAAATATCTCGGCATCGTCTTCAGAGTCGAGGTTTAGAAGTATCGATCCCGAAATCATGCCCTCACCGAGATTGTTGGCACCGGTGAGACCAGTTTCCTCATCTACGGTAAACAGAGCTTCAAGCGGACCATGCACAAGAGTATCATCGACCAAAGCGGCAAGCGCACCGGCCATACCGATACCGTTGTCGGCACCAAGCGTGGTGCCGTCGGCGTGTACCCACTCGCCGTCGATTATCGTTGTAATGGGGTTGTTTTCAAAGTCAAAAGACTTGTCGTTTGACTCACACACCATGTCCATGTGAGCTTGAAGGATTATGCCGGGAGCATTTTCCTTACCCGGAGTAGCCGGCTTGCTCATCACCACGTTGCCAATCTCATCGGTTTTGACATCGAGATTATGCTTGTGGGCAAAGTCTACTAAATATTCACGGATTTTGCCTTCTTTTTTTGAAGGACGAGGCACTTTGGTGATCTCGTCAAAGATCGACCAAACAAGTGCGGGTTTCAAATCTTTAATTGTCATAATATTGAATTTAAGTATTGTAATATCGCGGTAAAAAATCTTTCTTAATGGAAAATGTTGTTAAAAACATCGTTATTCGCCAACTAAGTTACAAAATAAAATTTACATATAGCCAAAAATTTAGATTCGTTTCATATATTTGCATTGCAAAACGCAGTGTGCAGATGAAAATCGTATTGCTCTCGATAGCACTTGTGGCAATAGCATTTGTGTTGCTCGGTGTAAAAGTCCTGTTTGTGAAAGGCGGAAAATTTCCGTCGCCCCACGTTCATGACAATCAGTCACTACGCGATAAAAATATCCATTGCGCTCACGACGAAAAATAACTAAATACATTATATTTAAATACTCAGCAATAATGAAGAAAATTGCACTTCTTGCCAAGGCATTGCTATTATGCTCGGCAATCATGATCGCCTCATGTGCAGGCAACGAAAACAAAAACACTACCATCAAAAACGACACGACCGCCAATGCCGCCGCAACAGGCGCAGGCTTGAACATACGTTTTATTGATGGCGACTCGGTTACAGCTCATTACAACCTCGCACTCGACTTCAAAGAAGCATCGATACGCACAATGAGCAAACTTGAGAACGCACAACGCGCCAAGGCTGCCGAGATACAGAAGTTCGGCACTCAAATCGAAGAGAAGGTAAAATCAAACGGTTACCTGTCGGAAGCAAGCTACAATGCCGATGTGCAGAAATTCAACAAGATGCAACAAGATGCACAGACCTATCTTGCCAATCTTGAACGCAATGCTCAACAAGAATTGTTGCAACAACAGTTGCAGCTGAATGACTCAATCGATTCATTTATCAAAGCCTACAACGCCGAGAAAGGTTATGACGCTATTTTGTTTAGAAACGCCGGCGTATACTTCAATCCGGCACTCGACATCACCAACGAAGTGATCGAAGGCTTGAACGCACGTTACAACCGCGTAGAGAAATAAGAAGCTGTTTAAAAATCTACAAAAACAAAGAACAGAACCGGCCCGCTGATGTCTTTTCGGCGGGCTGTTTCACATTTTATAAGGTGTTGATAGCGAATATATCAACTATATTGCGTATCTTTGCATGATTTTTTTTGAAAAATAGAAATTAATATTATATTTATGTTGAATCCAATCAAAAAAACCATCGAGCTTAGCGACGGTCGTGTCATCACACTTGAGACCGGTAAACTTGCCAAGCAAGCCGATGGAGCGGTAGAATTGCGCATGGGCAACACAATGC
>CAZBUT010000088.1:0-6601 GCA_964495165.1 uncultured Muribaculaceae bacterium
TTATCGAACGTTGGCCCGGTGGTATGCTCACCAACTTTGCTACTATCCGCAAAGCCGTTAAGAAGATGACACAAATCGACAAGATGACTAAGGATGGTACATTTGACAACCTTTCAAAACGCGAAAAACTCCAAATCACTCGTCAACGCGCTAAACTCGAAAAGACACTCGGTTCAATCGCCGACCTCAACCGTCTTCCTTCTGCGCTTTTTGTTATTGACGTAATGAAAGAGCACATCGCAGTTGCAGAAGCCAATCGCCTTGGCATACCTGTATTTGCAATGGTTGACACAAACTCTGATCCTTCTAACGTAGATTTCGTTATCCCTGCTAATGACGACGCTTCTAAATCAATCGAGATTATCCTCGACACTGTTTGCGCTGCAATGGCTGAAGGTATCGAAGAACGCAAAGCAGAAAAAGTTGACACTGCCGCCGCAGGTGAAGAAGGCGAAGCCGCTCCCAAACGCGAACGTCGCCGCGTAAGCCGCAAAAACGCAGAAGAAGCTCCTGCTGCAGAAGTCGCAACAGAAGAATAATTCAGAGTGAATTAAGCATTATTAATTAACACGCTAAAAACAAAAACAAATATGGCAGTTACAATGGCCGAAATCACCAAACTTCGCAACTTGACAAGTGCAGGTTTGATGGATTGCAAAAAAGCCCTCGCCGAAACCGATGGTGACATCGAAAAAGCTGTTGAAATCCTTCGCAAAAAAGGACAAGCAGTTGCCGCTAAGCGCGAAGACCGTGAAGCTTCTGAAGGTTGTGTTCTCGCTAAATGCAATGGCGACTTCGCAGCTGTTGTCGCTCTTAAATGCGAAACCGACTTCGTTGGCAAAAACGAAGGGTTTGTTAACCTCACCAAAGCTATCCTTGACGCAGCTCTCGCAGCTAAAGCCAAGAGTTTTGATGAAGTTAAAGAAATCGAAATCAATGGTCAAAAAATCTCTGACCTCATTGTTGAGCAAACTGGTAAAACAGGTGAAAAAATCGAGCTTGGTGCATACGAGTATGTTGAAGCTCCTGCTACAATCGCCTACAACCACTTTGGCAACAAACTTGCTACACTTGTAGCATTCAGCAAAGCAGGTCTCAACGAGCAAGTTTACAAAAACGTTGCAATGCAAGTTGCAGCCATGAATCCGCTTGCAGTTGACGAATGTGACGTTCCTGAGGAAACTAAGGAAAAAGAAATCGCTGTTGCAATCGAAAAAACCAAAGCCGAACAAGTGCAAAAGGCTGTTGACGCCGCTTTGAAGAAAGCCGGTATCAATCCTGCTCACGTTGACAGCGAAGATCACATGGAAAGCAACAAAGCTAAAGGTTGGATCACAGAAGAAGATGTTGCTAAAGCAAAAGAAATCATCGCTACTGTATCGGCTGAAAAAGCGGCCAATCTTCCTGAAGCCATGATTCAAAATATCGCTAAGGGACGTCTTGGCAAATTCTTGAAAGAAGTTTGCTTGCTTAACCAAGATGATGTAACAGGCGAAGACAAGAAGACTGTTAGGGAGACTTTGAAAGCTATCGACCCTGAGTTGACCGTACTCTCATTCAAACGCATCAACTTGAACGCTGACTAATCAATTTTGTAGTCATAACATCGCATCATAGAGCGGGTTGGCAATAATGTTGCCAACCCGCTCGCTTTATTATTTTGCGTAGGTTTTGAGCAAAAAAAATGCGGTGTGCCACAACGACACATCGCATTAACGTTTTCTTCTGAGAGAGCGATTTATTTTACTTTTTCGCTAAGTTCAGCGCCGGCTTTAAATTTCACAGCTTTGCGAGCAGGAATTTCAATTTTAGCTTTAGTCTTAGGATTGATACCGGTACGAGCACCTTTTTCAGCAACAGAGAATGTTCCGAAACCAATAAGAGTTACTTTGTCATTTTTTACAAGTGCTTCACCTACAGCCTCAAGACAAGCGTCAAGAGCAGCTTTAGCATCAACTTTAGTTAAATTTGCCTTTTCGGCAATAGCATTGATAAGCTCTGTTTTGTTCATAATTGTGTAATATTAATTAGATTTGGGTATTATTGCTACAAATATAAGGGTAAAATATGAGAATCACACAATTTTTATCAAAAAAAATGCGAAAAAACTTATATAATCACCTCAATTAGTGTGTTTAATAAGAATAACCGACATATTTTTGTAATTTTGTATACGCAAATTAAAAACAGACATTAAAATAATGGAACAACGCTCATTTTTCAGCAGCATACCACCGGTTACTAAAAACCTCATTATTATAAATTTCATAGTGTGGCTTGCAACGCTTGTGCTATCACCACGCACAGGATTTAATATAGAATCTCTTGGTGCATTACACTATATAGAAGCCTCCGATTTCAATCCGGCGCAATTGATAACATACATGTTCCTACATGCCGACCTGCCCCACTTGTTCTTCAACATGTTTGCCCTGTTTATGTTTGGCATCACCCTTGAGAGGGTTATGGGAGCAAAACGCTTCTTATTCTATTATGTTTCTTGCGGTTTAGGCGCGGCAATAATTCAGGAGATTACATGGTATTTCACATGGGAAAGCATATTCGTAGGTCCGCTTGCCAACATAAATGGCGTTAGTTTTGAAGAAATAAAATTGGCCATATCTCAGGCTCAAGCCATGGGACAGGAACTTCCATTCCTTAATCAGTTGCAAACAGTAGGAGCATCAGGAGCTGTATATGGAATATTGTTGGCCTTTGGCATGATTTTCCCGAACCAACCGATATATATGATGTTTATACCTATACCTATCAAAGCAAAATATTTTGTAATAGGATATGGTGTTCTTGAAGTGCTTTATGGCTTCAGTATGGCAAATGACGGCATCGCTCATTTCGCTCATCTTGGCGGCATGTTATTCGGCTTTTTAATGATACTATATTGGAAACGTAACGGAACGTTCAATGGCAACTATTATTGATACGATCAAATATCGCTACAAAACAGGCTCGATATTGACAAAAATCATCTTTATCAATATCGGTGTTTTTCTCACACTGAGAATAGGCGCAATTGTATGTACTTTTGGAGGGTGGGACGTAGACGGCAACATGTTGCAATGGATAGAGCTGCCGTCCTCTCCGGTGATATTGCTTTCCCGCCCGTGGGCAATAATCACCTACATGTTTTCTCAGTTTGACATATTGCATATACTATTCAATATGCTGTGGTTGTATTGGTTTGGCACTGTATTTCTTTTCACGGGGAATACTCGCCAAATGTTTGCCTTATATCTTTATGGCGGCATCTTCGGAGCATTGGCTTTTATGGGTGCCTACAACCTGTTCCCCTATTTTGAAGGAACCAACGGTTGGCTCATCGGCTCATCGGCTTCGGTTATCGCAATTGTAGCCGCAACAGCCATGCTCCATCCCGACTATAAAATGAGTTTGCTGTTTATTGGTGAAATATCGCTGAAATGGATAGCTGTTGCAACTATAGCAATAGACTTTTTAAGCATCACCGACTCCAACGCCGGAGGTCACATAGCACATATAGGTGGAGCTGTTATCGGTGTCATCTATGGCGCAATGCTTAATCGAGGCACGGATATAACCCGTCCGTTCAACATGATGCTCGACAAGGCAGTAAATACATGGAACACAATCATGTATAAAATAAAACAAACTCAAAGCAATAAGGCTAAGCCGAAAACCGGCACCCGATATAACAGCAAGCAATCGACAACAGACAACGACAGGGTTGTCCTCGACAGCATTCTTGATAAAATCAAAAAATCGGGGTATGCATCGCTTTCTGCCGAAGAGAAGAAAACTCTGTTTGACGTGAGCCGTCGCGTCAAATAAAAAAATCCTGACAATGGCAAAAGGGAAGAAAATATTATTAGGTATCGGACTGTTTTTCAATCTGCTGTTTGCAGCATTAATGCTTATATGCGGATATTCGGGGAATGTCAATCCCGACACATTTGCACTTGCAGGCATATTAAACATGTCATTTCCGATATGGGTGATACTATCAATGGCGATGTTGCTTCTCGACCTGCTGTTTAAACGCAAATTGGCATTTATACCCATAGTTGCCATGGTGTTAAGTTGGGGACCTATATCTACATTTTCCCCATTAAACGTTACATCGGTAAAGTTAAGTGGAGCAGAGCAGAAACTTGCATTCAAGGTACTTACCTACAACGTGCTTGATTTTATTGACAATCAGAATATGTATCCCAATGGACAAAACCGCACAATCAGCTATATCTTGTCGACAGATGCCGATGTTGTGTGTCTGCAAGAGTGCGAGTACCTATCTCCGTTGGAACAATATCATGTGACTGCCTCACAAATCGATTCCTTAAAACAACGATACCCCTATTATCATATAGGCACATCGGGACAATCAATATTGTCAAAATACCCTATAACACCAATAAACTTGGGAATCACAAGTGAAGATTCCCGTGACATTGCAGCGTATCTTGTGGAGGTCAGCAATCGCCTGATCACAATCTACAACGTGCATCTGCGTTCAATAGGATTCACAGGCGACGACAAACAGCTATATCGAAATCTCACCTCATTGGATGCCGACCATAATCTGTCTCAAATCAGGCCTCAATTAATATCCAAACTCAATGAAGCTGCTCGTCATCGGGCAAGACAAGCCCGCTTGTTGAAAGCCCATATAGAGAAAAACGGAGGCAATGTAATCGTATGTGGCGACTTCAATGACACCCCGGGGTGCTATGCTATACGCACTATTTCGGGCGACCGCATGAAAGACGCTTATTCAGAAAATGCATTTGGTCCGACTATTACATATAATGCCAACCGATTTTATTTTCGCATCGACCACGTTTTATACCAAGGAGCGTTTGATGCGATAGATATTAAAAGAAACAATCTAAAAAGTTCTGACCATTATGCTCTTCTCACCACATTTTTATGGCAAGACAATTAACAATCCCGTTTACAACTTAAACAATTAATATATCCAAAATCACAGTTCAAAAAAATTATGAAACATCAATTATTAACCATTGCAGCATCGGTATGTACCGTAGCCGCCCTTAACACTTCCTGCTCTGTGGATTCAAAATCAACCAATCCATTTATGGAGGAATACACCACCCCGTATGAGATTCCCCCATTCGACAAAATTACTTACGAACACTACTTGCCTGCATTTGAAGAAGGCGTGAAACAGCAAAAAGCCGAAATCCAGGCAATCATAGACAACCCCGAAACCCCAACATTTGAAAACACCATTCTCGCAATGGACATGTCGGGCGAATTGCTTGAAAAAGTCGCTATGGTGTTTTTTGCATTGACCGAATCAGATTCATCTCCCGAAATGATAGAAATTTCTGAAGTAGCAATGCCATTGTATTCTCAACACAGCGATGAAATCATGATGAATGACTCGCTATTCCAACGTGTGAAATATGTATATGATCACCTGAGCGAAAACGAATACAGCACAGCTCAAAAACGGTGCATTGAAGACACCTACAAAGCATTCACCCGCAATGGTGCCTTGCTTGATAACGAGAAAAAAGACGAGTTAATGAAATTAAATTTGGCATTAACCGACCTTTATTTGAAATATAATAAAAACATTCTCGCCGCAACAAACGCATTTGAGCTTGTAGTCGAAGACTCTACATTGCTTTCAGGTCTGCCGACCTCAAACGTAGCAGTAGCAGCCGAAGAAGCTGTTAAACGCGGACACGATGGTAAATGGGTGTTTACGCTCCACGCACCAAGCCGCTTACCCCTATTGCAATTTGCCGACAGCAGAGACCTTCGTCAACAGATGTACGAAGGCTATATAACTCTTGCCTCTAAAGATTCAACCGACAACAAGCCTATTATAAACGACATTGTGAAAAATCGCGTAAAAAAAGCCCAATTACTCGGGTTTAACTCTTATGCCGATTACATGACCGACAATGTTATGGCCAAAACCGTTGAAAATGCTGAGAATCTTTTGATGAAAATATGGGAGCCGGCTGTAAAACGAGTTAAAGAAGAAGTTGCCGAAATGCAGGCTGTCGTAGATGCAGAAGGCGGAAACTTTAAGATTGCACCTTGGGACTATTATTACTACGCCGAGAAAGTGCGCAAACAAAAATATGACCTTGACGAAAACGAAGTGCGTCAATACTTTGCATGTGACAGCGTGTTAAAGGGCGTGTTCCACATGGCAAATCGCCTCTACGGCATTACATTCACAGAGATGCCCGACGCTCCTAAATACAACCCCGAAGTCAAAGTATATGATGTTAAAGATGCCGCAGGCGAACATGTAGCTGTATTCATGACCGACTATTTCCCTCGTGCGTCTAAACGCCAAGGAGCTTGGATGAGCGAGTTCAAAGGATCTTATATTAAAGACGATGGCACAAAAGTGCGTCCTGTAATATACAACGTTGGCAACTTCTCAAAACCGACATCAGATACCCCCTCACTTCTCACCCTTGACGAGGTTGAAACCATGTTCCACGAATTTGGGCACGGTCTCCACGGCATGTTGAGCCAAGCTAAATATAAATCACAGGCAGGAACAAATGTTGACCGTGACTTTGTTGAGCTTCCCTCTCAAATACATGAGCATTGGGCAATG
>CAZBUT010000089.1:0-6586 GCA_964495165.1 uncultured Muribaculaceae bacterium
TATGAAAACTTAGATAACGACCTATTGGGCAATGGGTTGGTATATACAGCATCCATTATATCGTCGGGAGTCACATCAAATTGTGAATAAAATTCAGTCCGGAGAGAAGGCGGAGCAATGTTTTTCAAGCAGTCACTTATAAATGTTTTTCCCATATAAGCGCCACTACCTTCGTCTCCCAGTATAAACCCCAACGGTCTTACATTTTTTACGATATTATGTCCGTCATAAAGGCATGAGTTTGAGCCTGTTCCTAATATACATGCCAATCCCGGTTTATCGACCAACAAACCACGCGCCGCACCAAGCAAATCACTTTCCACGGTCACAGGAGTCTTGAATTGAGCTACAAGCGATGACTCCATGATTTTATTTTTATCGGCATTGGCACACCCTGCCCCATAGTAGTACACATGATCCCAACGTTTACGGAAAAATACATCGGGAAGTTCAAGGCGTATGCTATGGCTTATCTCGCGACGAGTCTGAAAATATGGGTTCAACCCCTCGGTAAACGCATGTTCTACAACGGTATCACCATCAACCAAAGCCCATTCAGTACGCGTCGAACTACTCTCAGCAATTATTTTCATAGTGTGATGAAATTTCCTCTAATTTTCTGATTCAGAATTAACAGCAACAAAATTAGCAAATTTATATTTAACATGCAATACACTATCTTACCCTAAAACAACGAGAGCCGGGGCGATGCCCCGGCTCTCTGTACATTCAGATAAAATATTGTTTATTTAGAAATAGCAACGCGATGACTTGTCATGCCTTCGTTTGTGTAAACCTTCAATACATATACACCTTGCGGTTGCTCTTTAACATCTACCGAGTTAACGCCATATACTTTAGCGACAGATGTGCCTTGAATGTTTACAAGTTCAAGAGCCTGTATTTCAGCCGGAGCTTCAACATGAATTACATCAGATGCCGGCACAGGATATACCTTCACAGCATCTTTAGCAGCTGCAACGACATCCTCTATACCTGAAGTACCGGCCTTAATTATATTATCGATATAGAACATTCCGGTCTGCGTAATTGCACTTGTCACTTGCACCAACTTAACATCTGATAAATTATATGTATATCCAGCCTCAAGAGAGTTCATTTCTACCTCAAAATATTTCCAACCGAGGAAATTCAAATCACAAATTTTTTCGTATTTTGTATCTGTTCCCGAAGTCACTCCAATATATAATTCGTGATTATTAAAATCTCCGGACACATACACTCCAAGTTTATCTCCTTTTACTACAGTTTTGGGTTCAGCACCAGCATAATCCCACACAATAACGCCTTCGCGATTATCATCAAAAGTATAAGTAAAACAGCCTGACGACTTATCAAACAATTTTGTTGAAGTAGAACGCACATATTTAGGAGAGGAACTTGATATACCTACCGTTTCATCTGCGTTATAAGCAAAAATTGAAGCATTTTCAAAGTCTTCCAACAGAGTTCCTTCTTGCTCGGCACCTTCATCTTTTGCAACAAAATTCACTTCATAGTCGATCCCCAACAATAAATTTTCTTCATCTCTTAATTCTCCTGACAAAACTGCACGGTAAGATTCTCCGATTGTTAGATCCTTAGATAATCCGATTATTATATTGCCATAATTATTTGATAACTTATTATATGAACAACTTCTTGCAGATGCCGCAATTACATTATCATTTGAATCATAAACAGTTACCTTGCCAATATAATCTTTAGATCCATCAATTTTATAATCAAATCGGAACTCTAATTTTGCAGCGTCATAGTGAATACTTCCACCATCTTTCGGGAAATTGTCTATCAATTCCAAATGTTCACGTGGCATTGTAGTAAATTTTAACACAAAATCTTCTGCCAATGAGTTATTCTCATATATAGTATCAGGCGTACAAGCTGTTTTTGAAATTGTAACAACATAGTCGGTTGATTTAACAAAAGACGTTGTAGGGATAAAAGATACTTTTCTATATGAATTTTCATATTTAAAATAGCCGTCAACAGCAGGAACAATTGAAAATGCTTTTTCAAATTCTTCAACATCGATATCTGTATTAAATTCAAATACAAGACGTTCTCCACAACTTACGAGTTCACCTTCTTCTACATTTGGCAAATAGGAAGTCACCTCAAGAGGAAATTCGCGTTTCATTGACAATGGCATATCTTGATATACGACCTCATCAGCTACGACATTAACGGTCTTCTCCAATAAATAATATCCATCTTTTGAAGCTCTAACAGTATATGTTCCAGGGGCAATGTTTCTAAACACAAATACTCCATTATAGTCATTATCAGTAATACGTTCTTGTACTACTTTTCCTGATGCATCCAACAATTCCACATTAGCACCATTCAATGGCAAGAACTTGTCACGTCCGAGCATAGTGAGATTAGCATATTTCCCAGTATACACCAATTCTCTAAGATTGTGATCATCATATATCACACCGGCAACGTTTCCTGTGACAAAACGATCTTCGGTGTCGAAATATATCATTAACGCTTTTGCAAAATACCATGCCTCAAGCCAATTATAATCATTATTCATCAAACGATGGGCTTGCGGGCGATGTTCATGCATACCACCTTCAGAGAGCATACCCACACCATGAAGATTACGCAAAACTCCTAAACTATATCCAAGCAATGCAACATCACTCGTCACACGACCGGGAGCCTCTGTATTGATTTGCCCTTTATAGTTAACCCAATTGGAGTACACACTTGTATTAAACACGTCATTTATGACTTCGCTTAATATTTTGTTTTCCTCCTTATAAGTAGTAAGAGCACCTGACCAATCATCATATTTACCTCCTGCATGATAAATCATCAACGGATAATTCACTCCTTCTCCTGCATTTGAGTGGATCGAGATAAATGCGTCAGCTCCAAGGTTATTCGCCACATATGCACGCGTAGCCAAACCCGGTTCGTCAGGAATATCATCGCCGTCTATTTCATTATATATATTATGAACACGCGTAAGATGAATATCAACACCAAGCGAATCTAATATATTTTGTAAATGCAAACCCTTCACAAGATTACTTTTCGACTCCCAATAGCCTTCTTCGACAACAGCACAATAGGGAAATATATCCAAGCCTCTGTCATCGCCATCATAACCTCCATGACCTGGGTCTATTACGATCGTTAGATCACTCATTTTCTTGGCCTCAATTGTCATACATGCGACAACAGCCGTCAATATTATTATTGCAATTTTTCTCATCGTTATTCCGCTATTTTAATATTCATAATATACATTTGACCTTCCTCAGTAGCATAAACAATCTTATCGCTTACGGCAGTAATACCGTTCACCAAAACATTATCATCTGTTAAATATTTTGATTCTCCAGTTTCCACGTTAATGGCTATTATTTTTGATTTAGTCACAACATACCCGTCATCTTCAGTATAAAGTGCTATTACATAATTATCGTCTACCCAACACGGAAATTCAGCGCGGGTCGCCAAGTGTTTAGCCTGAGTTCCGTCTAATTCCGACACGTATAAGCCTGAGTTAATTTCATTAAACAACAACTTATTATTAGATGGCGATACAGATGTCCATATATATCTATAGCCGGCTTGAATAGGGTTAATAACCCTTGTATCCCCTGCAATTGAAACTTCTATAGCCTGTTTGTCGGCCAAGCCATAGGCAAATGTTTTACTCAACAATGCGCGTGTATTAACTACTTTTCGAGACGGTTCCAAAAGTTGGACTTTTTGTCCGGTGGCCAAATCAAACTTCTGTACATCTCGACGAATAAGCCCGTCTTGACGGACGATAGTTCTGTAAACGATTTCTTTCCCATCTGATGAAAACACAGGATCAAAACCCGTTCCCGGATTTTCATCGATAACATTTACTTCTTTACTTGCCAAATCCAGCATTTTTAGACCGTCATGATCTTCACTTGTAAAAAGCAACACCGAACCTGTGGGACTTATAGTCGGGTAATACCCTTCGGCTTCAAGTTTTTCAGTCGACACAACTGTTAACTCTGCAGCACTCATAGATATACCCAAAGCAACAGACGCGATTAATAATGATGTTTTCTTTTTCATATTAATGTATTTTATGTTATTAATGTTTTACTACGACTTTGCGAACAGCATAACCTTCGCCAACATATATCTTAGCCAAATATGTTCCGTCTGCCACATCACACACATTCAGCACATTACCGGCTGCTGAGGCAACTTTCACACCATTCATAGCTGTTAGTTCAATGCCATCAACGATTCCATCGGCATTAACAATAAGAAGTTCGGATGCCGGATTGGGATATACCGACATGCTACATGCATCTATTTCATTAACGCCTGAACCACCGGCAATGAAACCGATATTATCAAGATAGAACACACCCTTCCTACTCATAGCACTTGGTGTTTGCACAAGTTTTATTCCCGCAAAGCGATAAGTTTTACCACCTTCTAATGTGTTGGACATTGGCACAATAATATATTGCCACCCCAAGAATGTCATATCGCACACTTTCACATACTTCACATCTTCATCTGAAAGCATTTTTACATATACTTCATTTGCACTCAAATCGCCATAAACATGAACGCCGATAGCATCTGTTGAGATAACTGAGACTTCCGATGTCGGGCGTCCCCAAAGAGCCTCACCACCTTCTGTTGCCACAAATTCATACTCAAACGCGCCACTATTACCAGGTGTATCGCTCGAAATTAAAGATGCAGAGCTATTTGATGTAACACTTGATGTTGTTAAGTTAACACACCCTTGCTCATCCAAAGAATATATAGAAAGATCTTCAAAATCATCTATCATCAAATTATTTTTTTCTTCACCTGCATCAACTGCTGTAAATTTTACGGTTACACCATTTTGTAGTGTGATACCATCTTTATCAGAAATCTCATTTGACAATTCCATCGTATATGTTTCGCCAATAGTAAGAGCATTCCTAAATGGCAAACGTAGATATCCATATTCATCTCCTGTTTTTGAATATGCCATACCCCTATTATTCATAGAAATAGCGTTTCCAGACGAATCATAGACCTTTAGCTGATTTAAAATAGGAGTAATATAGGGATATTTATCAAAGCGCACCTCAACTTGAGCCTTATTGTAATGGACTGTACTTCCCTCATTGGGATACATTCCAATTATAGACATAAAATTACGATCGGTTGTATAAAATTGGAATTCAACAGGATTTTCCATCTGCACTCCACCACCATGCTGTGCTGTAGTTGCAAGTTTAACAGTATATAAGGTGCTTATATCGTACGTTCCTTTAGGTGTAAATATCATGCGATAGTTTTGATCTTCCCAAGTGAAAGTACCTTCAACTGCCGGTTCTATTGAAAATGCAGCTTCTGTCGCCTCAATATCCATATCCCAATTAAAATTAAACACAATTGGTTCATTACACAACACAGCTTCATCTCCCGAAGTCCACACAGGTGAATAGCTTAGGACTGCTGGCGGGGTATTTCGTTCCTTTTTAAGTTTCAGGTTCATATAAGTTATTTCATCGGCAACGACAGTTACTTCACATTCATCTCCATAGTGTATTGCCGAGCTATATTTCAGTTTATATACTCCGGGTGTCACTTTCCTGAATGAATACATGCCATTGTATAAATCATCGGTCTTACATTCCGCCAATTTTGTTGTGCCGGCTACGTCCCATAGTTCAACTACAGCGCTATGTACAGGTGCCAACACATCTTCTTGAAACATTTTGTAGTCAGCACCACGCAACACACGCTCATCATTTACACGACCGGCAATACCACCGTAATCAACACCTGCAATAGAATAATGTTCATCTACAGCTTTACGGAAATTCCATGCCTCTACCCAGTAATAATGGTCAGACAAAAGGCGGTATGCTTCCGGGACATAATCGTGAAAAGATCCTTCCGATAAAGCTCCCGGAATAGTCAAAGCCCTTAATACTCCATAGCCCTGCTGTCCCCAACTTGGCTGGAACGACCAGTCGCCACGTACATTAACACTGGTATGAGTCCATATTGTAGCATTATTTGTCAATAAATGATTGTCTATCTCCGTTGCCCACACTTTAGCCTCGGGATAAACAGGTTCATCGTCATACCCACGGAAAAATATAATCGGGAAATTCACACGATTGGATGTTCCTGTTGCATTTGAGTGAATAGACAAGAACAAATCGGCTCCGGCATTATTTGCCAAACGACCAATCGTTGTCAAGCCAAGGTCATCAGCAGTTGTATTTGTCACACGCGACATTACAACATTATAACCCTTTTCCCACAGCAACTCACGCAGGCGGAATCCTTTTCCAAGATTAGATTTAGACTCTGCAAATGTTGAAGTGTCACCATTGGCAAACGGATAAAGAGTAATTACGCGGTCATCGCTATCGTAACCTCCGTGACCCGGGTTAATATATATAATAAGATCGCTGGGTTCAACAGCCTGAACATTCATTAACGTAAATAGAGCGATTACTGATGTTATTATTTTTTTCATTGCTGTATCTCCTCTTTATTTAAGGTTAATATTCATTTGATACAAACGACCGTCGAT
>CAZBUT010000090.1:0-6532 GCA_964495165.1 uncultured Muribaculaceae bacterium
TTTAGGGCTGAATCCTGCAAATGGAATCAGCCCTAATTTTTATTTATTCAAAAAAAGTTTTATCGGACACCAATAATTGAATTTAACCCTTTATAGGATTAAAACCGGTTCTTTACATATACTTTTGCCGCTTTATCTCCTTGCACCTTAATATATAGTCCATTACCGGGGTTTTCAACCTTGACACCTTGTATAGTGTAATATTCGATCGGCATGTTGCTGTCATCAACAAATATGTCGTCAACACTGTTTTTCTCACTCATGTAAATAACTTCGCCAAGAGAAGAATTATCGGCTTTGTGAGTTATCACCGTTTCTATCTTTTCAGCAGTCTGTTCATCTACATTCCAAGTATTTCCTTGAGCATATACTGTGTTAGTGCCATTGTTATACAAGTCATATAACACCCCGTTATTTCCATTATTGACAAAGACATTGTTACCCGGATTATAATCAGCTGCGGCAGGATCGGCAGTCTTGCCAATGTTTACATTCTTACCGCCAATGACAGTAATTCCCCATAGATTTCCTTCAATATGATTTCCTTCAATATAAACATCTTGCACATATTTCGAATCATAAAGGCTTATACCGCTACCACCATTCATGGCGTTTGTTTCATATTTATTATCTATCAGTTTGTTATTTTTTATCACAACGTTCATCGGACCATGAGTAGTCGTTATGCCGTAACGGTGGTCTCTTATATCGCACCCTTCGATGACAACATTATTTGTTCCGGGGAGACCCATCATATTTGAAACTGCGATTGCACCCACTTTAGTGCGCTGTGCCCCTTTCAACACACAGTTGCGTATGATAATATCATTATCACCGCCAGATGTAATATTGATCTGTGGCTTATTGCTATTGTTTGTATTATTGTCATCAAAGAAACAATCATCAATTGTAAGTTCTACCTGAACATTACCACCAACTCCTAAACCCGGGACACTGTTGCCGATAAATTCGCAGTTTTGCACTTTATACGCGCCTCCCGACGGACCAAAGACGAGAGCTGCCGACGAACTGTTCTTACCGTTATTGTTATTAAACTTGCAATTTGTCACATTCATCTGGCCGACAAACCATGTGCGGAATCCGGCGTAATCAAATGTAATATTGTTTACTCTGATTGTATCTGTGGGATTTTCCGTTGCTATATAAAACCCTTTGGGGGCATCGGTTTCGGCATTGCGGGTAATCAATGTGGTTTCAGCGCAATTAAAATCCACATTGCCTTCTGCATAAAATTGTACACCGTCGCCCATTTTCAGTGTCACGCCACTTTCCAAGGTAAAACTGTCACCAATAGCAATATTAACATTTTCTGTCATTACATATACGCCCTCGCTTTCAAGCGACACACCTACTGTGTCGATCTTACTTAGAGCGTCAAGCGTGTAATTTGTTCCGTCTCCCAAACTTGTAAATGGATTTGCAACCGCTATTGCCGGAAGCATGGCAACAGACAACATCGATAAGTAAATTTTCTTCATAATGATAGTTTTTAAGTCCAACTAATAATAAATTGCGAGCAAAATTACAAATATTTCTCCAAAATGCAAATACCACCGCATTATTATCTCTGACATGAATATTATCACCGAAAAAAGATGTAACTTTACATTAAATTAGTATCTATAAAAATCAGAATAAAGATTATGGCTCACATAGGAGATATAGTGCGCTTCCTTAACTCGGTAGGAGGCGGAAAGATTGTGAAAATAGAAGGAAATATCGCATACGTTGATGATGACGGATTTGAAACTCCGGTATTACTGAAAGAGTGTGTAGTTGTAACTCCGGCAAACCCTGAGCCGAAAACACAAAGCAAATATATCGCACCGCCAACAATTGTTCCGGAGCAGCCCAAGACTCCCAAACAAGAGATAATCGAGGAGACAGAGACGGGAGATAAACTAAACATTGTTCTTGCCTACGAACCGGCTGAAATCAAGCATCTCAACACCACAACGTTTGACGCATATTTAGTGAACGATTCCAACTATTTCTTGTATTTTACTTATCTCACCCGCGCCGATGGGCATGGTTGGGTAACACGTTTTGCCGGAATCGTAGAGCCTAATATTCAAATACTTCTCGGAGAAATCTCCCGCGAACAATTGCCTGAAATGGATCGTGTCTCAATCCAGTATGTTGCGTTTAAGCGAGACAAAGAATTTGCTCTTAAAGCCCCCGTTGCCGTTGAGTACCGTCTTGACACGACCAAATTCTATAAGCTGCACTGCTTCCATGACAATATATATTTTGACACACCGGTCATTGCCATAGATATTGTGAAAAATGATATTCCATACCGGACAATGGTCATAGACAGCAGCCAATTGGAAGATGCCATGCGAGCCAAGCGCAATGCCGACAAGCCAAATCGCCAACCGGTTCAGCGCAAGGAGAAACGCCCCGGTGTGATTGAAGTTGACTTGCACATTCATGAGTTGCTCGATACCACCGCCGGGCTATCAAACAGCGACATGCTCGAAGTTCAACTACGGGAGTTCAGACGCGTAATGGACGAAAACATCAAAAAGCAAGGGCTAAAAATCGTATTCATTCATGGCAAAGGCGAGGGGGTACTGCGCAATGCCTTGCTCAAAGAATTAAAGAAATATACAAAATGCACCGCCCAAGACGCTTCATTTCGTGAATATGGATTTGGCGCAACCCAAATAACCATTCACTAATCATGATATTCTGTTTCAGCGGCACAGGCAATAGCCTATGGGTGGCACAACGTCTATCCCATAATCTCGGCGATGAGATAAAAATCATCAACAACTCCGGCAAATATGAGTCCGCAACATGCGAGCGTGCGATATGGGTATTTCCCATTTACTCATGGGGAGTACCTCCGGTTGTCGTTGATTTCATGAAAAATACAAATTTGCCGGCTAAGAGCAGGCACTACATGGTGTGTACCTGTGGTGACGACATCGGAAATGCCCACTTAATGTGGCGCAAAATAATAAATCGCCGAGGCTGGATTGATTGCGGGGCTTATTCGGTGATAATGCCAAATTCTTATACTTTGATGAAAGGATTTGATGTTGACAGCCCCCAAATCATGCAGAAGAAACTTGACGATGCTCCGGCACGGGTCGACCATATTTCTCAGTTGATTGACCATGACAATCACATCTATAGCGACATGCCCGTCAATGATGTAACTACAGGGCAATGGGCATGGATTAAAACCCGCATTATTTATCCTTATTTTGTGAAGTTCTGCATGTCACCACGTCCATTCCATGCCAATGAAAACTGCATCGGTTGCAAAAAATGTTCACGTGAATGTCCATTATCAAACATCACGATGAATGGCAACCGGCCTGATTGGGGCAATAATTGCGCTCTGTGCCTGCGATGTTATCATATCTGTCCGCAACACGCGGTAAACTACGGAAAGGCAACCCGACACAAAGGACAATACCTACACCCCTAATAAATTCCCAATCTCGGGCAATTCATCATAAGCAGTCATGTCGGTGCGAGCCGGCACAATTGTAACATATTGTCGATCCAGCCAATATATATCGGTTTCGGCACAATCGGGTTCAAGATTGTGGAAATGCCCTGTGAGCATATAAAACGGGCGACCTATCGGGTCGACATAATCGGCATATTCATCGGTCCAGTACCCACGTGCAGCGCGAGCCATTTTCACGCCTTGTATGTTATGAGCCGGAATGTTCACATTAAGACAGACATCTTGAGGCAGACCACGTTCAAGCACTTTGGCAGTTATATCTTTTATATATGTCGTTGACGGTGTGAAGTCGGCGTTGGATTCATACGACAAAAACGAATACCCCACAGAAGGAATCCCCATCATACAAGCCTCCATTGCCGCCCCCATCGTTCCGGAATATATTATGGAGTTTCCGGCATTAGAGCCATGATTGATGCCTGAGAGCATCAAATCCGGCCTGCGGTCGAGTATAGCATGCATCGCTATTTTCACGCAATCTACCGGTGTCCCTGTAACAGAATAAACTTTTGCCCCGCAATAATCGTCATGCTGGGCAATACGCAACAACCGGTCAACAGTAATCGCCGATGATTGCCCTGAACAATGGCTCGCCGGCGCAACCACAACAATGTCGCCCATATCTTTGACACAATCTATGAGATGATACAATCCGCGAGCATTCACGCCATCATCATTACTTATAAATATCAATGGTCTATTTCCTCTCATATTCTCTATTTTTACACAAAAGTAGCTAATTTGTTTTATAATCGGTGGTTTATTTGGTTAAAAGCCTATAATAAAGACAAAGAGCGCATGACTTTGCAATCACGCGCTCTTTTCAATTATGGTTTTTCAAATTATTTGCGAGGCAAATCAAGAATGTCGGAAGATCCTAACACTCCGTCGATGTCATCTTTGCTTCCTACAACAAGACGTTCATACTCGCGAAGTCCTGTACCGGCAGGAATCAAGTGTCCGCATATTACGTTCTCTTTCATGCCCTCAAGTGTGTCGGTCTTGCCGTTAATTGCTGCTTCATTAAGAACCTTGGTAGTTTCCTGGAATGAAGCGGCCGACATAAAGCTTGATGTTTGAAGAGCCGCGCGGGTAATACCTTGCAATATTTGCTCTGATGTAGCAGGCACTGCATCACGCACTACAATAGGTTTGAGGTCGCGGCGTTTCAACGCTGAATTTTCGTCACGCAATTTACGTGCTGTGATAATCTGACCCGGTTTAACATTTTCTGAATCACCGGCATCAACTACAACCTTCTTGCCCCAAATGCGGTCATTCTCGTCCATGAAGTCGCGTTTGTCAACCACCTGTTGTTCGAGGAAGCATGTATCTCCCGGATCAAGGATATTAACTTTACGCATCATTTGACGTACAATCACCTCAAAGTGTTTGTCATTGATCTTCACACCTTGCATACGGTAAACGTCCTGTACCTCATTAACGATATACTCTTGCACCGCAGTCGGGCCCATGATGTTAAGAATATCGGCAGGTGTAATAGCACCATCTGAAAGCGGAGTTCCGGCACGAACATAATCGTTTTCCTGAACAAGAATCTGCTTAGACAGCGGAACAAGATATTTCTTGACTTCGCCAATCTTTGATGTTACCGAAATCTCACGATTACCACGTTTTACTTTGCCGAATTTAACCTCACCGTCGATTTCTGACACGATTGCAGGATTAGACGGGTTACGGGCTTCAAACAACTCGGTTACACGCGGGAGACCACCGGTGATGTCACCGGCACCACCTGTTGCACGCGGTATCTTTACAAATATCTCACCGGCTTTGAGTTCAGCACCATCTTCAACCATTAAGTGTGCGCCCACAGGAAGTGCATATGTCTTAATGATTTCACCATTGGCATCTACGATGTTGGCTTCAGGAACTTTAGTACGGTCTTTAGATTCTATGATAATCTTTTCGCGAAGACCTGACTGTTCATCAGAATCGACACGATATGTAACGTTTTCGATTACGTTTTCAAAACTAATCTTACCGCCGACTTCTGAAACGATAACCGCATTGAACGGATCCCATTCACAGATAACATCACCCTTCTTGACAGTATCTCCATTTGAGAAATAAAGTTTAGAGCCATAGGGGATATTAGCGTTAGTAAGCATCATTTTTGTCTTCGGATCTACGATGCGCATTTCAGCAAGACGACCGATAACCACTTCTACAGGGCGACCGTTTGCATCAACCTCTTCGGTAGTTACCGTACGAAGTTCCTCTATTTCAAGTACACCCTCATAACGAGAAGTGAATGAAGATACAGCTGCAATGTTTGATGCAACACCACCGACGTGGAATGTACGCAATGTCAACTGAGTACCCGGCTCACCAATTGATTGAGCAGCAATCACGCCAACAGCCTCACCTTTCTGAACCAAGCGGTTGTTAGAGAGGTTGCGTCCATAACATTTAGCACAAACGCCTTTCTTAGACTCGCAAGTAAGCACCGAACGTATTTCAACCGATTCGATAGGAGATGAGCTGATGCGGTCGGCGGCAGCCTCGTTGATTTCTTCACCGGCAGCGACAATAACTTCACCGGTTGTCGGGTCTACCACATCATGAACCGATACGCGACCAAGAATACGTTCACCCAAAGAAGCGACAACTTCGTCGTTGTTCTTAACCTCGGTGCAAACAAGTCCGCGCAACGTACCGCAATCTTCCTCATGAATAATCACGTCATGAGCAACGTCGACAAGACGACGAGTCAAATAACCGGCATCGGCTGTTTTCAACGCTGTATCGGCAAGACCCTTACGGGCACCGTGGGTTGAGATAAAGTATTCAAGCACCGATAGACCTTCCTTAAAGTTGGCAAGAATCGGGTTTTCGATAATCTGACCACCTTCAGCTCCGGCTTTTTGCGGTTTAGCCATAAGACCACGCATACCTGAAAGCTGACGTATCTGGTCTTTAGAACCACGAGCACCGGAATCAAGCATCATGAACACAGGGTTGAAACCTTGTTGGTCGGCTGTCAATTGTTTCATCAACGTC
>CAZBUT010000091.1:0-6516 GCA_964495165.1 uncultured Muribaculaceae bacterium
ACAAGTTAACATAACCTACCCCAGAGCCTCCATATAAGTCCTGAAGTTCTTGTCGGATATGCTGTGAGAAAATATCTCCTTCTATATATGAATCACCAAGAAAAGCGATGCGAATGGGGCGGTTTAGTGTTTCTTTGTTTTCAATAGCTTTTTTCAGATATTTCAATCCTGTTCCGTCAATTGTATAATCTTCTAAAATCACTAAATCACCAACGCGAGGATTGATTGTCGTATCTACTATTTCTGAATGAGCATAAAATATTGTGTCTTGTACAGAATGACGTTCTTCAGAATTTAAGTCGGTACTATCACTTTTACTTGTTTCAATTATAGCCACAAGGGCAGGGTCTATGTTTGATATTTCTGATATTGCGATTTCTGTAGAGTCGGGCTGTGAAACCATTATGTCTTGCAACAGGTTGTAGTTGCGAAGTTTTCTGTTAGTTAATTTTTCAATTGGCAGAAGAGAACCGCCAACAAGCACAACGATTGCGATAAATAGCAATATGAATGGTTGTAGTTTCCCTGGTTCTTTTTGCATAGTATAGAGAGATAATTATTTTCGTATGAGAGATTGCATATTGCGAGTTTTGAGATCGGTCTCAAGCCATTCGTTTTGAGCATCAGATTCGGCAGTAAGCCCTCCACCCCCATAAATGCATATGTGTTCTCCATCAGTGTGGGCGCAACGCAGATTGACATATATGTGCAATCCGTCGGAGTCGCTTGCTCCGATAAATCCGGCATAACAATAGCGTGGGTGAACTTCATATTGCTCGATATCTTCAATTGCACGGTCTTTAGGAAAACCTGCAACTGCGGGAGTCGGGCTTAATGTCGTGAGCAATTTTTCTATATTTACGTCACCGATATTTCCGGTAATGCGGTGGCACAAATGTTCTATAGATGAGTAACTTATAGTTTCAGTATCGCCAATATCTATATTTACACCTAACCCATTTAGTGTCGAGATGATGTAATTTGTAACAAAATTGTGCTCGTCAATATTTTTTTTGTCCCAGGGTTCGTCATGTAGAGATTTTAATCTGGTTCCGGCTAATGACATAGTTGAAAATGCATCGGTGTTATGACCTAATTCAAATAGTTGTTCGGGCGTTGTCCCAAACCAGCAACCGGTTTCGCGTGTAAAATATATGTTGCGAAAAGTGTTTTTGTTTAGATTAAACAGCATATCGAGTTCTTCAATCCACGCGGGAGAAATTTCACCTGTAATAACACGGGATAGAACAGTCTTTCCACCTCTGCGTCGTAGTGTCTGTACAATGTGGTGCACTTGGCTGCAATATTGCATATAGTCTGTATCGCGTGACCACGGTGTAATTTCGGGCGCGCTTTTTCTTTTCAGAATCTCAGCATTGTCAATTATCTCTGTTGCCGTCATCTCTGCTGCTATTCCTATTATATAGGGATAGTCGTTATTAAAGTAATTTACAATGAATTCTCTGCGTCCATCTAAATGAGCATGACTTTCATCGTCGGTCGACGGATTGGCATAAAAAGTAATATCTTCCTCGCCGGGTAATGCATAGGCGGCAAAAGGAATGTTTAATTTAATGCAAATCTTGATTGCTTTTGAGATGTCGGACGTAATCATATCATTATTCAGCTATTCGGGCAATCAGTTCAAACGGCATAGCCTCAGCAACCTTTACAGTGTAGAAATTACCAATAGCCAAATCCCGGTCTTTATGTATAAGCACTTCCGGATCTACTTCGGGAGAATCCCATTGTGTGCGTCCGATATAATAGTCTGTTTCTTCTCTGTCAATAATTACTTTAAGGCTCTTCCCTATTTTATTCTCATTTGATTCAAGTGCGATTTGTTCCTGCAAAGCCATGAGCTTGGACAGTCGCTCCTGTTTTATTTCATCGGATATTTCATCTTTAAAGTTCTTTGCCGCAAAAGTGTCATCTTCTTCACAATAGGCAAAAGCACCCATGCGCTCAAACCGGGTCTCTTTTGCAAAATCAAGCAATTCGGCAAACTCCTGTTCTCCTTCGCCAGGGAATCCAACCATAAGAGTTGTTCGTAGATGCAATCCTGGTACTTTATTTCGCATTAGAGCAATAAGTTCGCGAGTTTCTTTGCCTGTAATATGACGACGCATGTTTGACAATACTTTGTCGCTGATATGCTGTAGCGCAATATCTATATATTTACACACATTCTCTCGACGAGCCATTACATCAAGCAATTCCATTGGGAATTGTGCCGGATATGCGTAATGCAGTCTAATCCATTCGACCCCTTCAATGTCAGCAATGGCATCAACGAGTTGTGGCAGTTTCATTTCGCCATAAATGTCAAGACCATAACTTGACAAATCTTGTGCAATGATATTAAATTCTTTTACTCCACGTTTTGTAAGCATTTTCACTTCTTGAGTGATTTCTTCAATGCTACGTGATGTGTAGCGGCCTGTGATTAATGGAATTGCGCAAAATGCACAAAACCGGTTGCAACCTTCTGCAATTTTCAGATAGGCATGATGTGACGGAGTGGTAATAATCCGGTCGTAAGTTGCTGTAGCCGGATGACGCATAGCTATATCAGAAACAAGATTGCGCCAATCAAATTTTCCGTACCAACTATCGACTTCCGGTATTTCCTCTTTAAGCTCCGCGCCATATCTTTGAGACAGACACCCCATAACATATACAGCAGATATTCGACCGGCTTTCTTCGCTTCTACATATTCGAGAATTGTTTCAATCGATTCTTCTTTAGCGTCGCCAATAAATCCGCAAGTGTTGATAACCACAATGTCTCCTTTATGGTGAGGCGCTTCATGGTAGGCATCAAGACCTGCATCATTAAATAATTTAAGAATACGCTCGGAGTCAACAAGATTTTTTGAACACCCGAGCGTTATTACGTTTACGCGTTGTTTTGCCATCTTGCACTTATTGATTGCCAAACAAAGATTCAACAAATTCTTTTTTGTGGAATACCTGCAAATCTGTAATTCCTTCTCCGAGTCCGATATATTTTACGGGTATTTTAAATTGGTCGCTGATACCAATCACAACGCCACCTTTTGCGGTTCCGTCAAGTTTGGTTATCGCGAGTTCGTTTACATTTGTAGCTGCAACAAACTGCTTTGCTTGTTCAAAAGCATTTTGTCCTGTAGAGCCGTCGAGAACAAGCAACACTTCATGAGGTGCATCGGGAACGATTTTCTGCATAACGTTGCGTATTTTTGTTAACTCGTCCATTAGTCCTTTTTTATTGTGGAGACGACCGGCTGTATCAATAATCACTACATCAATATCGTTTGCTACAGCCGAAGATAATGTATCATATGCTACAGACGCAGGATCAGCACCGAGTTTTTGCTTGATTACAGGGACTCCTGCTCTTTGCCCCCAAACATCAAGCTGTTCAACTGCCGCAGCGCGGAATGTGTCGGCTGCACCAAGCATTACTTTGTTTCCGGCATTTTTGAATTGATATGCGAGTTTGCCTATTGTGGTTGTTTTTCCAACGCCATTGACTCCAACAACCATTATTACATGTGGCTTATGAGTGTCGGGAACAGTGAAATCATCAAGCGATGATTCATTATTGTTTTCTGCAAGAAGTTCTGTAATTTCTTCACACAATAGTCTGTTCAATTCATCTGCCCCGACATATTTATCGCGAGCAACACGTTTCTCGATACGCTCAATTATTTTTAAAGTTGTTTCGACACCAACATCAGACGTAATGAATACTTCCTCGAGGTTGTCAAGAATTTCATCATCGATTTTTGATTTGCCGGCAATCGCATGAGCAATTTTGGCAAATACCCCTTGTTTTGTACGTTCAAGACCTTTGTCAAGAGTTTCTTTTTTCTCTTTTGTAAAGAATTTACTAAAAAATCCCATTATATAAATCAATTAATTTCCAATCTACAAAGTTACACAATTTAGCTCACTCCGCAAAGATTATGCTAAATATTACGCAGATGTAACGTTGAAGCTGTTGATATAAAAACAGCGCCAAAGTAAAACAATGGCGCTGTTTAATGTATTTATAGCTGCAATTAATCGACTTGGATTACAAGGTAGTTGCTAAGACTCCAAAATTTATCGGCATTGAGAATGTGGATAGTCTTAATGCCATTTTCATCAGTAATCTCATATGAACCTTCAGGCTGATTCGTTAAAATCTTGATTTTCTTAGCGTGGGTTGGTATTGATGTGAGTGTGCGTTTGTCGGCTGTTGTAAAATAGTCTTGCTCAAAATCACCTTTCATGATTTTTGTCTTTTTCAAAAATCCGGTTTCGATGATTTTGGCTTCTTTGAGTTCGTTTTTAGTTCCAAGAGCATAGTAACAAACGTTTAACTCGTTGGCAAGATTTATTGATTCTTCTTGTGCAAGTTCCTTTTCTTGTGTTACAGTTGCAACTTCAGTGTTGAGAGAGTCGACAGCTTGATCTAAAATGTCTATCTGAATATTGGCGGCCGCCAAACTCCCTCGTAGAGTATCAATTGTGTTTTGCTGTTCGGTTATTTGAACTCTCAGGTTTGCAATTGTTCCTTTTAAAGATTTACTCGCAACTTGGACTTTAGCTAATTTAGCCTCAAGGTCAGCAAGTCGTTCACGACGCAATTGTAATTCACGTTGAATAGCAATAATGTCGTTGCGCAATTGTTCTTTCTTTGATTGTGATTCTGCACCAAGATCAGCTGATGATGTAAGGATCTTTTCAATGTCTTTAATCTGATTTACACCAGCTGTAATTTCATTTACTAAGCCAAAAAGACTGTCTTGATAGGCTAATGCCAATTGTAGTGAGTCGCCTAAAACAGCGTTTTTTTCTTCGGCTTGTCTCAGCTTGTCTTGGTTACAAGCAGTCAGCAGAACAAAACCTGCCAATAAGATTAATGCTAACTTTTTCATAACGATGTTATTTAGTTATTAAGTAAAATGTGACTATTCATTATCATCGCCTGTATCTGAATATTCGCGATATTTATTGCGATGGGGCGATTTTTCTTGTCGTTCTTTGCACCCACTTACCACTATAACAATCTCGCCACGTGGATTGTTCGCAGAAAAATACTCTGCAAGATCTTTTAACGTTCCACGGTGAGTGGTATCATGAATTTTAGATATTTCACGTGATACTGATGCCTCTCTGTCATTTCCGCAAACTTCTGCCAACTGGCTTAAGGTCTTGGCTAATCTCAGAGGTGATTCATAAATAATAAATGTGCGTGGCTCGGTTGCCAGCTCTGCAAGTCGGGTTGCTCTACCTTTTTTGGGCGGAAGAAAGCCTTCAAAACAAAATCGTTCACAAGGCAATCCCGAATTAACGAGAGCCGGGACAAAGGCTGTTGCACCGGGTAATGTTTCTACTGTGATGTCATGTCGGCGACATTCTCTTACGACGAGAAATCCCGGATCGGAGATTGCCGGTGTGCCTGCATCGCTGACCAATGAGATTGTCTCACCTGATAGCAGTCGCTGTATAATTGGTTGCAATGTGTCATGCTCATTAAATTTATGATGACTCATCATTGGAACATTGATGCCGAAATAACGCATCAAAACGCTGCTTGTGCGAGTGTCTTCGGCAAGAATCAGAGAGCTGTATTTTAATGTGGTTACAGCACGAGGTGTCATGTCTTCAAGATTGCCAACCGGTGTTGGCACAATGAATAATTTTCCGCTCATTACTTATTGCTGAAATAGTGCGATATAATTTTCATGAAATCTTTAACCTCTTCATTATCACGCTCCCATTCCAAGTCTTCATAGAAATATTCTTCAGCTTCAGACATGGAAGACATTGCTGATACAAGATTTATTGTATCGGTTAATTGTGTATCGCTGTTACAAAACAATTCACGACGGAAACGATAGCGATCGTTGACTGTGAATGCATGTTTGAGGTCTCGAGTTTCCATACGTGCAATTTTTTCATCAAGGGTAATTATCTCATCATCGATAATGATTGGTTCGTCTTCGATTTCAACAATATCCTCATCGTTTATTTCATAATTTTCGGTCTGTTCTTCGTCTATATCAAAGACATCAATATCATCGTTTGGTGTTGTATCCTCCTTGAGATCAGTCATTTCAAATGGTAAGTCATCGTAATCATCTTCAAGGTTTCCATGAGAGCGTTCATCTTCTGATTCTTCAAGATTATCGTAATCATCTTCGAGGTTTTCATGAGAACGTTCATCTTCTCCAGTATCTTCAATAGAATTATTCTCGGCTATGGAAATACTATTAAAATTTTCCTGAGTCGCTGTTGGTGATGATTCCTGGGGTAAGTCTTGTAGATCACTGACCGACATCCCTTGAACATCTTTATATAGCTCAAGTAGCTTGTCTTGAGCTAATTTCAATACATCATGCAATGATGATTTATTTTCACGTGCCAACAAAATCAATCCTTCAACTTCATAAATTTTGTTCAGCAATGGATTGTATGTAACCTTCGTAGGCTCCACATAAATCAGCTGCTTCTCCACCAGCGCATCTACGTACTTTTTCACTG
>CAZBUT010000092.1:0-6396 GCA_964495165.1 uncultured Muribaculaceae bacterium
CAAGTATATATAATGAACCCACAAGACTGCTGCCAAGTGATGTGGCAAGATTGATGCGTTGGCTTTCACCTCCTGATAGCGAAGACGATAAACGATCAAGAGTCAAATATCCTAATCCGACATCACACAAGAAGTCAAGACGATTGCGTATTTCTATGAGCAAACGTGATGCTATTGCAGTGTCGTGTTCATCTAATTGGATTGTATCAAAAAACTCTTTGAGTGAGTCGATGGGCATTTTTACAATGTCTGTTATACTTTTACCTGCGACTTTTACATATCCTGCTTCAGCTCTAAGTCGAGAGCCGTTACATACAGGGCATAATGTCTTGCCGCGGTATCGGGCAAGCATCACTCGGTATTGTATCTTATATTGATTGGCTTCTACCATTTTGAAGAAGCCATCTATGCAAGGAAATTCTGAACTTCCGTCTCCGTGCCACAACAAAGACTTTTCACTATCGCTTAAATCTATATATGCACGGTGAATTGGAAACTTATGTTTTGATGCTATATGAATAAATGCACGCTTCCATTCGCTCATTTTTTCTCCACGCCAACACACAACAGCATCGTCAAACACCGACAAAGTGGGGTTGGGTACAACCAATGCTTCATCAATTCCGATTATGCGCCCAAAACCTTCACATTTTGGACATGATCCATAGGGATTATTGAAATTAAACATTTGGTCGCTCGGCTCCATAAACGTAATACCATCGGCTTCAAAACGTTTGGAGAAATTATGTCTGACAACTCCTTCATCGCTCCATATTACAAGCGTACATTCATCATGCCCTTCATAAAATGCGGTCTCTATCGAATCGGCGAGACGGCTGAGTTCGTCTCCTTCGTGGGCTACCGACAGGCGGTCGATAAGAAGTTCGTATTCCTTGGTCGTGTCGGGACAATCGTTTAACAGCTCTTCAATAGAAACAAAATCGGTGCCGTGCAACAATCTTGAGTATCCTTCTTTGAGATAAATGTCTAATTGTGTTTTTAACAGCCTGTTTTCAGGCAGGTTGATCGGGCTGACAATGGCAAGTCGTGTGCCGTCACGGTAGGATAGGGCAAGATTTACTGCATCTTCGATAGTGTGTTTCTTAACAATTTCTCCTGTTACAGGTGAAATTGTCTTGCCAATACGACCGAATAACAAGCGCAGATAGTCATATATTTCAGTTGATGTGCCTACTGTGCTTCGAGGATTGCGGGTATTTACTTTTTGCTCAATAGCAATTGCCGGTGGCAGTCCTTTAATGAAGTCACACTCTGGTTTTGCCATTTTCCCAAGGAATTGGCGGGCGTATGATGACAGACTTTCTACATATCGGCGTTGTCCCTCGGCATATAAGGTATCAAAGGCCAACGATGATTTTCCTGAACCGGAAAGTCCGGTGATGACAACAAATTTATTGCGAGGAATCACAACGTCAATATTCTTAAGATTATTGACACGTGCGCCTTTTATAACGATATCTTTTTCTGCCATCTTTGGTGTTGCAGTTTGGTTATTTGTAATTAATCCAACGAATGAGATCTTTTATGGTTGGTTTCTTCCCATACATGAAGATTCCCACACGATAAATTTTTGCCGATAGCCAAACCATAGCTATGAAAGAGATGTACAGGATTACAAGCGACGTGATTATCTCCCATGTGGCGATTCCAAAAGGGATGCGTGCCATCATAACCATAGGTGCAGTAAATGGAATCATTGACATTACAATTGCAAGTGTCGAGTTTGGGTCGTTAACAACAGTCATCGACAATATCAATCCAATAATAATGGGAAATATTACAATTGACTGGAATTGTCCGGCATCTTGAATGTTATCAACAGCCGATCCGATAGCGGCATATATCGATGAGTAGAATAAAAATCCACCAATCAGAAACAGTAATAAGAATGCAAATATGCTTATTATGTACCCAACGTTGCTGATGATAGAAAGAGCTTGAAGCATATCAACATCATTTACGGCTGATTCCAGATTGATTGTACCCGCATTGTAGGCTGAAACTTCACCCATTACTTCGGCAGGAATGAGCATTGGAAGCAGTGCACCGGATACTGCAGAAAGTAATACAGCCCAAATCATAACTTGGGTTACGGCAACCAATCCGATGCCAACAATCTTGCCCATCATGAGCTGAGCAGGTTTGATTGATGATACAACGATTTCAAGTACGCGGTTGTTTTTTTCCTCGATTATACTTGTCATTACCATTTGTCCATAAAGCAACAGGAACATGTATAGCATAAAGGTCATAATCATTCCGATTATATAGGAAAGAAATGATGATGATGCATTGGAACCGGCATCTTGGTCATTACGGTAGGTTTGAAGAGATACATTGGCTTTTACATCATTGAGTATTTGGTCAAGGTTCTCAATGTTATAGTTTTTCAGCCGTTGCTCTTCTATTGTATTTTCGATTTGAGAAGTTATGTTCATCTCAATGTTCATCGACGATGCTCCGTTGGTGTATAATGTCGCTCCGGAAGCCGTTGACATAATGTTCTTATCAATAAATAAGATGCCGTCAAGCGATTCGTTGGCAAGAGCTGAATCAAGAGGCACGTCCATTGGAATAAACTCTACTTCTTCATTGTTCTTTAGACTATGTCCTATCTGATTGCTATTATCGATTACCGCAATCGTTTTTACATCTGAAGTTGACATTGTCGCTATAAGTGCCGGAGCAATCATCAGCGCAAGCATGAACAATGGCATGAGTAGAGTGCTTATTATAAAGCTTTTTTTAGAGACGCGTTCAAGATATTCTCTACGTATGATAATTCCAATTTTTGATTCCATTGTGTTGCAGTTTTAATTATTTTGAACCTTCTACAGTTTGTATGAAAATTTCGTTCATTGACGGGATCGACTCGACAATGCTGCGTAGTTCGACACGCTCATTTGCCAGGGCGATAATATCGCGTAGAGTTACGTTTGGTGCAATATTGATAGCTAACTGCTTGCGCCCGAATTGTCCGTCACTTGGCAGTATATCTGTCACCAACGGCTTAATAGACTGCGTCAATGAGTCTGTATCTCCGTTATATACTATCGTATATCGATTGCGAGCAAATTCATTGCGAATATCATCAACTTTTCCGGAAAGAATATTACGGGACTTGTTAATCAGAGTGATGTGGTCACAAATTTCTTCGACACTCGACATATTGTGAGTGCTGAATATTATGGTTGAGCCTTCGTCCCTTAGTTTGAGTATTTCCTCTTTTAGCATATTAGCATTTATCGGGTCGAAACCGGAGAATGGTTCATCAAAAATGAGCAATTTCGGACGGTGGAGCACAGTGATGATAAATTGCACTTTTTGAGCCATGCCCTTTGATAGTTCTTCGACTTTTTTGTCCCACCAATTAAGTATGTCAAAACGCTCAAACCATTCTTTAAGTCGCACTGTGGCTCCTTTTTTAGACAAGCCTTTGAGTCGAGCAAAAAACACTGCCTGTTCGCCAACTTTCATTTTTTTATACAGCCCTCTTTCTTCCGGCAAATAACCGATGCTATACACGTCTTGGGCGTTAAGTATGTGGTTGTCAAAATATACTACACCTTTATCCGGAGCAGTTATATGGTTTATAATGCGTATTAAAGTTGTTTTTCCTGCGCCGTTTGGACCAAGTAGTCCATATATACTGCCTTCTGGCACATTCATCGATACGTCATCAAGAGCCAGATGCCCTGTATATGCTTTCGATACGTTCTCAATTTGTAATATATTCATCTTTAGAAAAATTTGTTTCTTAAATTAGACGCATATATCGTCTAAAAGTTGCAGTGTTTCTGAAAATTTTCACAAAGGTAGTGATTTTAAATGAAATTTTCAGGAGAAGATAAAGCCCGAAGACCAAATATATCTCGGTCTCCGGGGTACTCAGCAAAAATCAATGAAGAATCATTGATTTTATGTACTAATCTTAGATATTAATTTCTATATGTTTAATCTGTCAGAGGTACGGCATAATATACTTTTTTGCCGGTTGGATATACTCCTGTTATAAACATAACTTTATCATACTCATCGCTTTTCATGATTGCGTTATATATCTTTTCGACATCTTCTTGTGATGAAACGCGAGTGTTGTTTATGTCAAGGATAATGAAGCCGTCTTTGATGCCCGCTTCTTTAAATTTTCCGTCTTTGATGCCGGTGACTTGTATTCCGCTGCGTATTCCCAATTGACCGAGTGTTTCTTCTGATACTTTTTTGAATGCGCAACCAAGATCCATCATGCTGTTGGCTTTGGTTATATCTGTGTTGCCTCTATTATTGCGCAATGTTACATTGACACTTTGTTTTTTGTTGTCACGTATAAATGTTATGGCAATCTTGTCTCCGGGACGGAACTTGCTCATTTGTTCTTGTAATTGACCGGAAGTATGTGTATCGACACCGTTGATTTCAATAATGACGTCACCCTCTTGCAGCCCGGCTTCCATTGCGGCACTGCGTTCTTCAACACGCCCAATGTAAAGACCGGCGTTGACAGTAGTGATATTTTTTTCTTTAGCGAGTTTAGGCGTAAGCTCAGAGAATGCGATTCCCAAAATAGCACGTTGTACAGCACCATATTGTTTGATGTCGGTAATTATTTTTGTTACAATAGAAGTCGGAATTGCAAACGAATATCCTGCATAGTTTCCCGTCTGGGAGTAAATGGCTGTGTTTATGCCAACAAGCTCGCCGTTGGTATTAACGAGTGCTCCGCCTGAATTGCCGGGGTTTACAGCCGCATCGGTTTGTATAAACGACTCGATACCCATTGAACGACCATTGGTTACACTTGATATGCTACGGGCTTTTGCGCTGACTATTCCGGCTGTGACAGTAGAAGTGAACCCAAAAGGATTGCCAACAGCAAGCACCCATTCACCTACTTTTAGAGCATCGGAGTCGCCAATCGGTATCACCGGTAATTTTTCTGCCTCAATTTTGATTAACGCTAAGTCGGTGGTTTCATCTGTTCCGATTACTGTTGCATTAAAGGTGCGGTTATCATTAAGCGTTATTTCCAAACGCTCGGCACCATCAATCACATGGTTGTTTGTTACTATATAGCCGTCGGCGCTTATGATAACTCCCGATCCGAGTCCGAGTTGACGTTGCTCTTGTTCTTCTTGTTGTGGCTGTTGACGGCGGCGATATGGGTTTTGTCCGAAGAAAAACTCAAAGAACGGGTCGCTAAAAGCGTCATTGCCACCGTAGTAATTGTTGCGTGGCGTTGCATAACTTTTAATGCTTACAACTCCGTTTATAGTGTTTTCGGCTGCATAGGTGAAGTCTGTGGGTGTGGTTTTGCGTTTAGACACTGTAAACAAGTCAGTTGTTTTGCTTGAATCTGTCGTAATCATAGTGTCATGAACAGTGGTATCGCTTGTTGTGTTGGCACATGCTGTCATTCCACTCAGCAGTATTGTTGCTGTCGCTAATGACGCTGATTTAAGTAGATTTCTCATATTGTTAAAGTGTTAAAATTAAATATTTGCCTTGTTAAAATTTAACGTTTTGCTATTTGACGGCAAAAGTATGAAAAGTTTTAATCCGATAATAATAAAACATGCAATCTTAATCTATTTTAATATAGAAAGGCTGTTTGTTAATGTAATTTTTCCAAATAAATGTCGAAAAGTATAGTTGTTTTTACTTGTGGGTTGGTGTATGCAATTTCTTTTAGCTATTTTTGTGGCAATGAATGTAAGATTGCTTATATTATTAGCCCTAACATTATTGCTCACGGCTTGCGGCTCAAGCAAAAAGGCTGTGAATGATGATGTATATGATAAGCAACGGGTAGAGGAGGCAACCATAAAGCCATCTACGAAAGGCGAAAGGTCGTTACGTAAGTCATTGGTTGCTGAGGCTATGAAATGGAAAGGTGTGAGATACAAAATGGGGGGCGAGAGTCGTAACGGGGTCGATTGTTCTGGCTTGGTCATGAAAGTGTATGAAAAGGTCGCAGGTTATAAATTGCCGAGAAATTCAGCTGCGCAACAGCTACATGTAAAGCAAATTAAGAAATCATCTCTTGATTTAGGTGATTTGGTATTTTTCTCAATTAATTCCAAGCGGGTAAACCACGTAGGCATATACGTTGGCGATGGGAAGATAATACATGCTTCAGGCAGCAGGGGAGTGGTAGTCGATGATCTTAACAGCAAGTATTTTATTAAACATTATCATTCGTCGGGTTGTGTAAGTGCTGTGCTGAGTGACACCCTTTTAGATGATATTATAAATCAAAAGCTTGACTCGATATATGGAGACTGATTTATGGGTGATCAAGCCATTTTGAGGTTACTACACAATATGACAAAAATAAGAGACAGCAAATTTTTGCTGTCTCTTATTTTGGGGTGGAAG
>CAZBUT010000093.1:0-6347 GCA_964495165.1 uncultured Muribaculaceae bacterium
ACGCCGGAGACATGAAAGATGTATTGACCGACGAATTTGTTGATCGCCATGGACGACCCGATGTGATGATTGTCGATCCGCCACGTGCAGGAATGCATGAAGACGTCGTGAAAGTTATACTCAATGCTTCTCCAAAGCGCATCGTGTATGTGAGTTGCAATCCAGCGACCCAAGCTCGCGACTTAGCCTTACTTGATGAGAAATACCGTGTGGAAGCGATACAGCCTGTTGATATGTTCCCCCACACCCAGCACGTAGAAAATGTCGTGAAACTTTCACTAAAATAAGGCCTATATTCACTACGCAAAAATTATAAGCTTCAACATTAGCCTACATGCCGGCTAATGTTGAGTTGTAATATGCGACATCTCCCGTAACCTCCAAACCAACAAACGGGGGGAGCGGAAATGTTTCATGTTCTGAGTTCAATTCTATTTCTGCAACGACAAGCCCGGCATGACAGCCATAAAATTCATCTATTTCCCATTTGAATCCCTGCCAGTCAACAATATATCGTTTTTTTTCTATAATTTTGCCTTCCGACAATCGGTTCAACATATCATTGGCGTCATCAACAGGCACTTCGTATTCCCACTCATCACGTATTGCGCCGCTGTTTAAACCCTTAATAGTCAAAAAAGCCTTAGCACCCTTAATTCTAATTCTCACAGTAGCTTCTTTGCGCAAAGACAAATACCCTTGCCGTATATCTTCACATGCTTGTGCCAATGACTTATAACTTTTGTCAACGACCAAAAATTTACGTTCAATTTCTTTTGCCATTTTCAGAAAAACTCTAAAATACAATGATATTAGACCATTTGACCAATCTATATCCGTGTATAATTGTTATCTTTGCAAAATTAATATGGTTTCCAAAAATAAGAAAGACGTCAATCAGTTTTTTTGACCGTTTAAATACATTTGAATAAACAAAACACGGTTAAGATGTTGCTTTTATATAGTGTCTGACAGATTCTTAACCTGTGAAAACAACATCAGATTTTGAACAGAGAGAATAAAGCATTTTTAATGCAAAACATAATAACAGCTATTGTCATTCTGCTAACAGGATTTTTGACAGCGACTGACATAAATGCTCAAGGTTATAAAATCACTTTATCAGGAATTGTTCGCGATTCGATTTCAAACGAACCGATTCCCTATGTAGCCATATATCTCAAAGGTACCGGCAAAGGGATTCTAACAGACGATGAAGGTCGTTTCAGAATATCCACCGATGAAAAATTCAGTGCCCTGACATTGTCTGTTATGGGCTATCGCGGAAAAGACGTGCTCATACCATACAAGACCAACCGCCAACTTGTTTTAGAAATGACACCAACAGGAGTCGAGCTCAAAGAAGTTGTGGTCAAGCCTAAAAAAGAAAAATATTCCAAGAAAAACAATCCGGCAGTGGATTTTGTCGAAAAAATCATGGCTCGGCAAGACCTTACCGACCCTCGGCGCAACAATCATTATAATTACAATAAATACGAGCGTATCACTATCGCCCTGAACAATTTCGACCAACAAAGCCAAGACAATTGGATGTTTAAGAAATTCCCTTTTTTAAAAGAGCATATTGACACTTCTGAAGTATCAGGAAAACCGATTTTAAATGTTTCTGTAAAAGAGAAAACAAGCGATATTTACTATCGAAAAAAACCACAATCTGAGAAAGAATATGTCACAGGCATTAAGCGTGCGGGTATTGACGATATTACATCGCAAGAAAGTATGCAAGAGTTTATTGAAGATATTTTCAGAGAAATTGATTTATACAAAGATGACATAAACCTATTGCAAAATAGATTTGTAAGTCCTCTTTCAAAAATTGCTACTAATTTCTACAAATTTTACCTCACCGACACCATCGCCGTGAACGGAGACAGTTGCGTAGAATTAAGTTTCGCCCCCCACAATCCCGCAATGTTTGGTTTCACAGGAAGGCTATACGTTATTAAAGGCGATTCGACGATGTTCATCAAACGAGTCAAAATGAACGTTCCGCCAACAATCAACCTTAATTTCATCGACCAAATGTATGTTTTTCAGGAATTTGAAAAAGCGCCTGACGGTTCACGGCTGAAGACTCGCGACGATATGACAATTGAGATAAGCGTTCTACCCGGAATGCAAGGACTCTACGCCCGTCGCAACACAGCCTACCGCAATCACAATTTCAATGAACCGGAGTCTCCTGATATATTCAAACCCATGCAAAAAACGATCATTGCTGAGAATGCACATATTCAAGATGATACTTTTTGGGGTGAAAACCGCATAATTCCAATAAATCAAAACGAAAAAAACGTCCGTGACCTTGTAAGTCAGTTGCGCTCTGTCCCGTTATATTATTGGACAGAAAAAGTCGTAAAAATACTTGTATCGGGCTACATACACACCGGAGAAAACAGCAAATTTGACATCGGACCGATGAACACGACAATAAGCCATAATGATATCGAAGGTTATCGCTTGAGGGCAGGAGGCATAACAACTGCCAATCTCAACAAAAGAATATTCGCAAGAGGCTACGTCGCATACGGTACCGACGATAACAAATTGAAATATAGCGGAGAAGTAGAGTATTCGTTTCATGATAAGAAATATCACTCACGCGAGTTTCCAATCCATTCAGTAAAAGTGTCACATCTATACGATGTCGATATGTTAGGACAGCATTATCAATTCACAAACAGCGACAACATGTTCCTATCATTTAAACGGCAAAATGACACACAAATGACATATCACAGGGTGTCAAAACTTGAGTATTTGCTTGAATTGCACAACAATTTCTCGCTGAAAGCCGATATTACACATGAACGTCAAGAAGCGACTGTATATATGCCTTTTATCGACGGATATGGCAACAGCCTCTCTCACTATGATCAAACATCGTTTAACCTTCAATTGAGATATGCACCGGGTGAGAAGTTCTACCAAACCAAGAGTCAACGATTCCCAATAAACCTTGACGCCCCGGTATTTGTATTATCTCATTCATTCTCGCCAATGAACTTTTTGGGGAGCATGTTTACTCTAAATAAGACCGAACTGAGCGTGCAGAAACGCTTTTGGTTCTCCACATTCGGATATACCGATATAATCATCAAAGCCGGGCATGTGTGGAATCAAGCCCCATATCCCAACTTGTTGCTTCCCAATGCAAATCTGTCATATACGATACAACCGGAAAGTTATGCATTGATGAACCCGATGGAATTTGTCAACGATAGTTATGCATCATGGGACATTGAATATTGGGCTAATGGAGCAATATTCAATTACATTCCGTTATTAAAAAAATTAAAACTGAGAGAAGTATTCTCGTTCAGAGGTCTATATGGACATTTGAGCGACAAGAACGATCCTGAATATGATAATTCTTTGTTCCGATTCCCTGTTACTGCACACACCCGCCGCATGACAAGCACCCCTTATATGGAAGTAGGAGCAGGCATAGACAACCTATTTAAATGTCTGAGAATAGACTACGTATGGAGATTATCATATCGCAATACCCCCAATGCCGACCGCCATGGATTACGCATCGCCCTACACTTTACATTCTAAAGGATAATTTCTTATACCGAACATAAAAACGCCGGCAAATCAAGTTTTCGCCTTAATTTCTGCCATTATTTATTTGTTTTGAAAAATCCTTTATATTAACTTTGTAACGTCGGAGATTGTAAACATTTTCCGATGAACAATTTATAATATAATAATTTCATAAAACATTCAACCATTATGATGAAGCGCTTCTTCACTGCAATGCTCGGCTCTCTTGCCGGAATATGGCTGTCAGTGATTCTGTTTATGGCATTATTTTTCCTGTTTATTATAGTTTTAGCAGCTATTGGCGGGTCTACAAAAACGACTGCTAATTTAACCGAAAATACAGTGTTGTATCTTGATCTATCTGGAACCGTTGATGAACGCGCTCCAGAGATCGATTGGATGAGCGAAATATACGGAAACTCTCAATCGGTACTTCCGCTTAATGATGTTCTAAACTCATTAAAAGCCGCAGCAAATGACGACAGAGTAGTAGGGATATATATTAACTGTGACGGTGCATCAGCAGGCATTGCCTCAAGAGAAGCTATATTTGATGCTATAATGAGGTTTAAAGAATCAGGCAAATGGGTGCAAGCCTATGCCGACAGCTACTCTGAAGGTGATTATTATTTAGCAACGACAGCTGATGTAATCAGCCTCAATCCATTGGGTGCAGTTGACATTAAAGGTTTGTCGGCAACCACATACTTCTACAAAGGTCTTTTGGATAAAATAGGCGTAGAAATGCAAGTAGTCAAAGTTGGCACATATAAAAGCGCTGTAGAACCATACATCCTCACCGAAATGAGCGAGGCAAGTCGCCGTCAACAAGAGCACTATATTGGCAATATCTGGAGTAATATCAGCCGGAGTATCGCCGAGAGACGCAACGTGAGTCCAGAAACGGTAAATCAATGGGCCGACAGCATTACAGCTACTCAGCCTGCACAATATTGCATTAACAACGGAATCGTTGACACGCTTGTATATAGACATGAATCTGAAAAACAGATAGCGACACTATGCAATGTCGACAAATTTGAAGATGTTAACTTGATTACACCTTCTGAATATTGCCAAATTGAGAATGTGCTAAATCCCGACAACAGCAGCAATAACATTGCAATATTATATGCGACCGGAAATATCATCGACCAAGGCGATGAAGGTATTGTCGGACGAACAATGGCTCCCGAGATTCTCGAATTGGCAGAAGATGACGACATTAAAGCTCTCGTGTTAAGAGTCAACTCCGGAGGTGGAAGCGCTTTTGCATCAGAGCAAATATGGGAAGCGTTGGAACAATTCAAAGCTACAGGAAAACCATTCTACGTATCAATGGGCAACGTTGCCGCATCTGGAGGCTACTATATATCATGTGGAGCTGACCGCATATACGCCGAACCGACTACACTCACCGGCTCTATAGGTATATTTGGATTGATTCCTTGTATTAAAGGATTACTTAACGACAAACTTGGCATCACCCAAGGTACAGTTTCAACTAATGCAAACAGCGATTTTATCTCAGCATCTGCACCCATGACTCCTTACCAACGAAATAGTATGCAACGTATGGTAGAAGACGGTTATGAAACCTTTGTGGGTCGATGTGCCCAAGGTCGTGGCATGAGCGTCGATTCAATTAAAGCTATTGCCGAGGGGCGAGTTTGGGACGGACAAACTGCATTGGAAATAGGTCTTGTTGATCAACTTGGCGGTTTGGAAGCAGCAGTTAGCGATATTGCCGATGAACTTGGATTTGAGACATACGCAATAAAAGAATATCCAAGTACCGAAATAGATTTCATTAAAACGCTCATGGAAGGGAAGAAAACAATCAAAGAAAAAATAATAGCAAATGAACTCGGCGGTGCATACCAATACTACGAGGCAATATCACGCCTCAAAGGGCTTGAACCGCTTCAGTGTCGCATGGAGACAGTTGTAATTGAATAACAAACATGGCACGGAATCGGTTTCTGTCAGCATTCTTATTATGGCCGTTATCAAAGATATACGGCACGATAGTGTATGCCAGAAACCGCATGTTTGACATGGGGATATTAAAGCAACAGGAATTTGACATCCCCGTGGTAGTTGTAGGTAATATTGCTGTGGGTGGCACCGGAAAAACGCCTCACACTGAATATATTATTGATGCTTTAAGAGACCGTTTCCGCATTGGGGTGCTTAGTCGAGGCTACAAACGGCACACTAAAGGGTTTGTCTTGGCAACAGACCAATCTACTCCTGAGGAAATTGGCGACGAGCCTTATCAAATGTATCAAAAATATGGTTCGCGCATCACATTTGCAGTGTGTGAGAGTCGCTGTGAAGGAATCCGTCAGATGCAAGTTCATGCACCAGGGCTTAATCTCATAATCCTTGATGACGCATTCCAACATCGATATGTAAAGCCAAAAGTTTCAATTGTTTTAACCGAATTCAGTCGTCCGGTCTATCACGACTCGTTAATGCCATACGGCAGACTTAGAGAACCAATCAGCGCTTTAAACCGTGCTGATATTGTGATTGTCACAAAGTGTCCCGATCACATGAAGCCCATGGACGCAAGAGTCTTTAAGAATAATCTGAACTTATATCCCTACCAAAAATTATACTTTTCAAGCTACAGATACGGCAACCTCATACCGGTTTTCCCCGACAAAGCTCCTTATACACCACAACTCGAATGGCTATCCAAAACAGATTCAATACTTATTGTATCAGGGATAGCAAATCCACGACCATTCGTCAAGTATATTAAACGCTTT
>CAZBUT010000094.1:0-6285 GCA_964495165.1 uncultured Muribaculaceae bacterium
CACGCTTGCAGCGACATCGGAAGGGCTTGGCTCATGTATATTGGGCTGGTTTGGAGAAAAGCAATTGCGCAAGTTGCTTGGTATCCCGCGCTCAAAAAGGGTGTTAATGGTCGTTTCATTGGGGTATTCTCTTGATAAACAAAGGGAGCATACACGTTACCCTTTGGAGAAAATATCATCGTCAAATAAATATTGAGACGGTAAAAGTTCAAGTCTCAAACAAACAATTTAAACCTGCTATGAGTAACATTTTACAGAACAATATGAAAAAAATCGTGTTGGCGTTGGGAGTATTATCCCTGATGCCTACAAGCGCGATGTCGCAAGCAAATGACAATACCCCGCAAGGGTATTTGACGCGTGGCATTCTTATGTATGATGACAATAATTATGCCGGGTGTGTCGATCAATTGACTTTTGCCAAGGCATACGGACTTACTCAGTCTCAAACCGAGACCGCCGATTATTATATTGCCATGTCGGCCATGCGTTCGGGATCTGACGATGCCAAGACGCTGTTGGAGAGATTTGTCGCCGACTATCCGTCGTCGGCGAAGCGCGTCGATGCGCAAATGTCGATTGGGGATTATGAATTTGTTCGTGACAATTATGGCTCGGCGTTGATAGTGTATAACGATATTGACGATAGGGCTTTGAATGCGGCTCGTAGAGACGATTTATACTATCGTCGTGCATATAGCAATCTGAAACTCGCCGAATATGATGCGGCAGAGACCGATTTCAATAAATTGCTTGCTTCTTCACAATACCGCAATGCGGCTAAGTTTTATTTAGGGTATATTGCTTACAGCAAAGAAGATTATGATTTAGCGTTGAAGTTGTTTAAGTCGGTCGATATGAGTGTTGCGCCGGGAAACCAAGCTGAATATTATCTTGCACAGATATATTTTGTGAAAGAGGATTACCGTGAGGCTTTGGATATGGCTCGACGTCTGTTGTCAAGAAACGATGTGGTTGACAGGCAATTTGTTGCCGAAGCCAACCGCGTGGCAGGCGAATCGTTGTATAATCTCGGCGACGAGGACAATGCGTTGCCTTATTTGAAGAAATATGCCGAACGATCGGAAAATCCATTGCCGTCGGCTCTATACATACTTGGCGTGAATGAGTATTGCACAGGAGATTACGAAGAAGCGGTCAAACATCTTACTCCGGCGACAAACGAAGATAACGCAATGGCTCAGAGTGCCTACCTGTTTATAGGACAATCTTATCAGAAACAAGGAAACAACAATTCCGCACTTTTGGCTTTTGACAAAGCCTATCGTATGAATTTTGACAAAGGGGTGCAGGAAACGGCATTGTACAATTATGCCGTTGCTCGAATGGAGGGCGGTCGCGTGCCGTTTGGCAGTTCGGTTGGTGTGTTTGAGTCGTTCCTTAAGCAATTTCCGGAGTCGCAATATGCAGCAACGGTGCAAGAATATGTTGTTACCGGATATATGACTGAAAACAACTATGAGAGTGCGTTGCAAAGCATCGAGCAGATAAAAAATCCCGACCGAAAGATACTTGCTGCCAAACAGCAGGTGCTTTACACGCTTGGCACACGTGATTTTGCCTCCGGTAAAACCGAGCAGGCTTTGTCTCGTTTTAAAGAGGCAAAAGGGCTGTCGGTCTATAATCTGGAGTTGGCAAAGGAGTGTGATTTGTGGATTGGCGATTGTCACTACCGCCGAGGACGATATGAAGAGGCTTCAAAAGCATACTCATCGTACCTTAAAAACGCTTCGGCAACTTCTGCCAATAGACCGCTTGCATATTATAATCTCGGCTACAGCCGGTTTTGCTTGGAGCAATATGACAACGCACTCGAATATTTCGACCGTGTGATTCAATCTCCCGGAAATCTCGATAAAACAATTATATCAGACGCATATAACCGAGCCGGAGACTGTTATTACCACAAAACAGATTTTACAAAGGCTGAGACGCTTTATAACAAAGCCTACGAACTTAATTCGGCGACAGGCGACTATGCATTGTTTCAGAAAGCGTTGATGCGCGGTTATCGTAAAGACTACAAAGAAAAAATAAAGATTCTTGACCGTGTCATAGATAAATATCCTGCATCGGGGCTTATTCCGTCGGCTTTGCTTGAAAAGGCCGAGAGTTATATTGCTCTCGATGATAATGCCAATGCCATTGAGACATATCGTCAATTGGCTAAAGACTACCGGGCTACAGCACAAGCCCGCAACGGGCTATTGCAACTTGCCATAACATATTCCGGAATCAATGACCGCAAAAATGCCATAAAGACATACAAGGAGGTAATCACGTCGTATCCCACAAGCGAAGAGGCGCGAGTAGCATCTGACGACCTTAAACGCATGTATGCCGAGGAGGGGAATTTATCAGAATATGCACAGTTTATAAATTCGATTCCCAATGCGCCTCGATTGGAGGCAACCGAGATTGACGCGTTGACATTTCAAGCAGCCGAAAAGGCATATCTTGCCAACGGCGACGTGACAAAGCTCGTGAAATATGAAAATGATTTTCCGCAAGGTGCTTACCGGAGTCAGGCATTATATTATCTGTGCGTGACAACCGCAGAAAACGGTGACGGCGAAAAAGCTCTTGCCTATGCCGATGCTATTGTTGATGAATATCCCGATGCTGAGACCATAGAAGATGTCCTTGCCATAAAAGGGGAGATTGAATTTGCCCAAGGCAAGGGCGAAATTGCGTTAAAGACCTACCGTGAACTTGAAAAGCGCGCATCGGCTGCCAGAAATTTCAAAATTGCACGTTTGGGTATAATGCGCGTGTCACGCGATCTTGGTAATCACAATGATGTGATTGATGCCGCCGGCAAACTCATGGTGTCGTTGCCCCGGGAAACTGCAGAAATGAGTGAGGTGCAGTTTGCACGCGGATATGCGCTCAATGCTCTTGGGCGTAGCGATGAGGCAATCAGGCAATGGAGCGGTCTGTCGTCAAATACCGATGACCTATACGGGGCTAAAAGCGCATTTTATCTTGCTCAACTATACTATGATGCCGGTAACTTGAAAAAAGCAAGATCTACGGTTGACGCATTTATAAACGCCAATACTCCGCATCAATACTGGTTGGCAAGAGGATTCATATTGTTGTCGGATATTAATCGCAAGGAGGGAAACACTTTTGAAGCCGATGAATATCTGAAAACGTTGAGGGAAAACTATCCCGGCGATGAAACCGATATATTCCGCATGATTGAACAACGTCTTAACTAAAATACTCGATAACGCAATGAAAACGATATATATAACGGCAATATGCGCTGTAATGGCTGTTGGCACTGAAGCGCAAGATTTGTCAAAGGAAATCACTATAGAGAAAGATATTGTGCCTGAACAGCTTGACGTGACACGCCTGAGTGTGGCTCCGGTGGTGTCGTTGCCTGCTGTATCCAAGTCAAAACTGAGTTTTATAGAAAGGAATCGGGCCTCTGAAATTCCGGCTCAAATATCTACATTAGAGCCGGTGGCTTATGCCGATTCTCTTTCAGTGTCTCCCTATCGCGGATATGCAGGTCTTGGCTATTTCCCGACATATAACACTGCATTATCGGCAGGCTACCGTTTTATAAACAGCGAAACCGTGAGCCTGAACGGGTGGTTGCAGTATAACGGTAAAATCTATGACGGAAAGTCTTTGGGCGGAGATGAGATGACATTGCGCAGCCACACAGCATCTATCGGTGTGGATTTTGCTCAGAAGATAGAATCATCGCAACTTGCCATCGCTGCCGATTACACATTGAGCCGCTATAACGTGCCATTATATTCCGATTATTACAATCAGACAGTTAATCGGGTGAATATCGGAGCCGGCTGGACTTCAAAGGTTGGAGAGTTTGACTATCGGTTGAGGCTTGGATACGGACACTTTGGGTATGGTCAAGATGGTTATTGGGTTGACACCCATAATATGTCGGTAAAACCTGAGGCCAGTGCTCCTGTCAGAGAAAATCGTATAAACATCGGTGGAGATACAGGCGTTTCGGTTGCCGACAATGCTTGTGCTGGACTGGACCTTGATATTACGATTTTGGATTATAACCGGAATAATGAAACTGTCCCTAATGATGTTCAAGGTGGCTATAATTTGCTCGAAGCGACAGCGCCTGATTACGGTATTGCGACATTGACACCCTATTATCTATATAAGACGCAAAGCATTGCGGCACGTGTGGGCGCAAAAATCGAGTTTGCATTCAATGCAGGCAAGGTGTTGCATATAGCACCCGACGTGCGAATAGATTGGACTCCCACTTCATTGTTTGCGGCCTACGTGGAATTTGGCGGAGGAGAACATGTCAACACGCTCGGTTCGATATATGACATTACTCCTTATGCGGCTCCAATATTTGCATATAGCAAATCTTCAGTGCCTTTTACGTTAGATGCCGGTATAGTTATCGGTCAATGGGCGGGCGCATATTGCACACTCTTTGGCGGATATGCAAAAGCAAATGACTGGCTGATGCCAAACTACACCAAGTCGACAGGATTTTTCTCTCCTGTCGATATTGACGGTTGGCACGCAGGAGTGTCTGTCGGGTATAATTATCGCGATGTTGTGGATTTCAGTGTGAGATATGAGGCAGCTCCGCAAGATTATGATGAGGGGTATTACTTGTGGCGAGACAGGGCAAAACATGTTTTGAATGCATCGTTGCGTGTTACTCCGGTAAAACAACTTGACGTAGAGGTAGCTTATGAACTTAGGACAAAACGTTGCATCGTTGACAGGTATTTTGTCGAGTACGCCGATATGTCGGCTCCGTTTGCCTACTATTCTCATTATGATTTAGACGATGTCGACAATCTGTCGGTTAATGCCTTGTACAGATTCACCCCGGCATTGAGCGCATTTGTGCGATTAGAAAACATATTTGACAAAGAATGGTTTACCCCGGGCTGTATACAAGCCCAGGGCATAACCGGTCTCCTCGGCCTCACTTACAAGTTTTAGATAGACGTGCTACAAGTTTATGTAGGTGCGGAGGGTGGTGACGTATGCTTCAAAAGCGGTGCGGCCATGGGGGGTGATGCGGCATGTGGTGCGCGGGCGTTTGCCTGCAAATCCTTTTTCGATTTCGATATATCCAGCGTCGCATAATTTGGCAAGCTGCACGCTCAGGTTGCCTACAGTCGATTGTGTCTGCTCTTTAAGGAACACAAAATCGGCTTCCTCCACGTTCATCAATATCGACATCACTGCCAGCCTCAGCTGTGAATGTAATAATGGATCAAGCTCTTTCAGCATGACTTGCGGGCTTTGTGGTTAATAATGTGTCCCGGTACAATCATCATCAGCGTAAAGGCGGCTGCAAATGCGTATATGTCGTAACCGAATATGTTAATACGGCATATATAACAACATATAAATAGTGCGCCGATAATCATGCCTGTCAATCCTCCGGCGATGAGTGATTTTTCTTTGAGAATTACACCCGAGGCGGTACAACCAAATCCGCAACATGGCAATGCAAGCAGATACATCGCACCCCAGGCATTAAAGCCGTTAAGCCCGAATATCAGACATGCAATCATGAGTAATGCGAAAAACACCCCAGTGGCAGCCCATATTCCGGAAATGTATCGGTCAACGGCTGTCTTTATCAATGATGTGTGTTCTTGCTTTTTCGCTAAAATCCAGTGTAAAGGCCAACCGCAAAATGGTATTGCAAACCATAGCCAGAACCACGCAACGCTGCCGGTGAGGTGATACCCGGCACCAACCGCCAACGCTATAATTGTTGTTACGTAGCCCCATGCCATCAGCACATTGCCGGCTCCGAGTTCCATACGCTTTTTGGTGTTTTGAATCATAGAAGCAATCAGCTCCAGACTCTCTTTTTCTGTGATTTTTCTTTCTTCCATAAATTAGTTAGTTTGTTGTTTAATTACAACACAAAGATAAACTAATTTATTTTATAAACCAAATTGAAACGCAATTAATTTTGACAGGTCGTTATCAAATATGGTGAAATGTTTGCCGGAAATACAGATGTCGCGGTTATCTTTGTGGTATTCAAGAGAGTGCAATGCGGCCGTAAGCTCCCAAATCGAGCGATACAAAAAACAACGCAGGTTGGAGACCTGCGTTGCTTATGAATGGAATAATTGGTGAGTCGTAGTTATGCTTTTTTGTTGCTGCGACGACGGTCAGTGAGATAAGCAACCGGTGATGCAATGTAGATTGTTGCAAGAGTACCGATAATAACACCAAACAACATCGCGAATGTAAAGCTTCGGATTGAATCGC
>CAZBUT010000095.1:0-6264 GCA_964495165.1 uncultured Muribaculaceae bacterium
GCAAGATACCACCATGTCTGCATCCAGAACACAGGTATATCCAACAACAGATCTCTTACCGTTCCACCGCCTATTGCAGTTACAAGTCCAACGGTATATGCTCCAAACCAATCGAAACGTTTTGTCGCAGCAAGCCGTATTCCGCTTATGGCAAAAGCCACGGTTCCGATAATTTCTATTATAATCAAAAAAGTCTGTTCGATATCCATGGCATTAATCTGTTGTAACATTTTTATTGTAATAACGGCACACGTGGGTCAAACCGCAATTCAAGCAATCGGGATGCCGCGCCTTGCACACATATCGCCCGTGCAGTATGAGCCAATGATGAGCCAATGGGATAATCGACTCCGGGATATACCTGCACAATGTTTTTTCTGTCATTAATGGGGTCTTGCTTCCTGTTGTCAGTCCTATGCGTTCACTCACCCTGAAAACATGTGTATCAACAGCCATGGCGGACTTATTAAACACTACGGCAAGCATTACATTGGCGGTTTTACGCCCCACACCCGGAATGCTCATCAATTCATCGATCTCCGACGGCACCTCCCCGGCATAATCTTCCACCAATTTACGTGCCATTCCGGCAAGATTTTTCGCTTTGTTATTAGGGTATGAACATGAGCGTATATACTGAAATATATCATCGGCTGTAGCCGTTGCCATTGCCTCTACCGTAGGATATGCTTCAAACAGAGCGGGCGTTATCTGATTGACACGTTTATCGGTGCATTGCGCCGATAGTATCACCGCTACAAGCAATTGATAAGGATTTTCATAATGCAATTCAGTCTCAGCGACAGGCATTGCTGTCTGAAACCATTCTATTACTTTATTATATCGCTCCTGTGTAGTCATGATGCCACTGCTTTGATCAACCAATTTGTTCCATAAACACCGGCAAATGCAGCAAAAACTCCAATAATATTTGTAAGCAACAAATAGCCTGCCGCTTTGGCGATTTCTCCACTCTGGCACATAGTCACAGCATCAAGTGCATAAGATGAAAAAGTAGTGAATCCGCCCAACAATCCGATAAACAACATCAAACGCCAGCAATCGGCTATATTCCAGTGCGAAAACACCGAATATAATATACCTATAATAAAACAGCCCAACACATTTACCATAAATGTAGTGAACCCTTTTATTGCTGATATGCCTGCCAAATGCCCTACGCTGTAACGCAAACAACAGCCCACAGCCCCACCAAGAGCAACGAACGCCATGTTTGCAAATTGTGACATCTCACGCTTTATATTTCAACGGTTTAACGTGCGCTTGTAAACTCGTCAAGGAATCGCGTATCATTTTCAGAGAACATACGCAAATCTTTCACCTGATATTTCAAGTTGGTAATGCGTTCAACTCCCATTCCAAGAGCAAAGCCGGTGTATTCTTTGCTGTCTATTCCACATGCTTCAAGCACATTGGGGTCTACCATTCCACACCCTAAGATTTCCACCCAGCCGGTGTGTTTACAGAATGAACAACCTTTTCCGCCACACAAGTTACATGAAATATCCATTTCAGCCGAAGGCTCTGTAAATGGGAAATAACTTGGGCGCAAACGTATCTGGGTTTCAGGACCAAACATTTCTTGAGCGAAATATAGCAATGTTTGACGCAAATCGGCAAAAGAAACATTTTTATCAACATACAATGCCTCAACTTGGTGGAAGAAGCAGTGAGCGCGAGCCGAAATAGCCTCATTGCGATACACTCTGCCGGGGCATATGATGCGAATGGGTGGCTGTGTTTTTTCCATTACGCGCGATTGCACCGATGATGTATGAGTACGCAACAGCACATCGGCAGGTTTGCGTTGAATAAAAAACGTGTCCTGCATGTCTCGCGCAGGGTGGTCATCGGCAAAATTCATTGACGAGAACACGTGCCAGTCATCTTCGATCTCAGGACCATCGGCAATCGTAAATCCAAGACGGGTAAAAATGGAAACAATCTCATTGCGCACAAGAGACAACGGGTGGCGCGTTCCTAATTTAATGGGCGATGCCGTGCGTGTCAAGTCAAGCCCGTCACAAGATGTATCGGTTGACTCGAGAGCCTCTCGCAATGAGTTGATCTTGTCAGTCGCAATATTTTTCAACTCATTAAGTTTCTGACCCATTTCCTTTTTTTGTTCGGCAGGAACGTTACGAAAATCATTGAACAGTAACGATACTTCACCCTTTTTGCTCAAATATTTTATGCGCAAAGCCTCTACTTCAGCAGCGCTGCCGGCTTGCAGATTTTCTATCTCAGCCTTGAGATTGTTAATTTTTTCTATCATTGCAACTTAGTAATTTTCTGAATTGCAAAATTACAAAAATTTCCTCTCATACACCCCATTTATGCTAAATATTACATTACTCGTACCCAACAAACTTGCTTTAGCTCATGATTTCCAATGATTGTCGCTCTCTTAGCAAGAGATTACAAATCAACATGCAAAATTAGTTAATTTTCCCAAAACCACCTAATTGTCCCGCTACTTTAATGCTTTTTAAATATAATCGTTACGAAATCGTTACGAAATATTTATAGACTATAGGTCTATCGTTTGAAAAATGACCTTTTGCGTAACGCTATTATGTTGAATCGCAGTCGTATGTTGGGTGATGTAATCTCTTGCTAAGAGATAGCAATGATATGGAGTTAATCATGATTACAAACATTATCATTTTTCAATATGAAAGTCACTAAATTTCTGACACTTGCGCTCTGCGGAGCAACTTTTTTCGTGTCTTGTTCATCTGACAACGAACCCATCGCCGATGAGGTGGTTGTTCCCATTACCGTTTCTGCCCCCGAAGCAATTTCACGCGCCGTTGGCGGCACCAATAGCGCCGTTGGCGGTCTTGGCAATGTTGATATGACAAAATTTGATCTTCGCTACATCATCGAAGTTTACAATGAAGCCGGCACTAAACTCGCGGTTGACCGTATCGTCAAGACATTTGACACCTACGAATCATTGTCTCAGGACGTTCGCCTTACTGCAGGTCGCAAATACAAGTTTGTAGCATGGGTTGACTTTGTGGCTCAAGGCTCTACTGCCGATCTTCATTACAATACAGCTGCAGGTCTCGACAAAATCACATTTAACACCAACGCTATCAACGACGAGAGCCGCGATGCCTATACCGGTGTTGTCACCGATCTCCCCACAGCACTCACCATCGAGGCTAAACGTCCGTTCGGGAAATTGCGTGTCGTTACCGATGATGCCGCCAAGCTATCGTTTAGCGAAAAAGTGGCAAAAGTCACCGTAACTTATTCAACAGGCAGCCGTATCCCGGCCGGTTATAATGCCGTAACACAAATGACATCAACAACCGATGTTACTCCCACAGCACTTTCTGCCGACCTTGCAACTTATACCGCCGATACCGATGTTGCAAAAACCCTCATGGTTGATTACATCTTTGCCGGCACCACTACTCAATATGTAAAATTCAACATCACTGCCCTTACAGACGGTGGCACTGAAATATACACCCGCTCAGTCAACGCCGACGTGCCTGTAGCAGCCAATACATTAACATCAGTCAAAGGGTCGGTTCTCACAGCCAATGCAACAGTATCGGTTTCAGTTTCCGACAGCTTTACAAGCACAGAAGACAAAACAGTTGAATAACACAAACAACGTGCATTATGACCAATAAGGCATTATCATATATCTTTGTTCTAATCGCTTTGGCATTCACCGCCTGTAGCGATGAGGCGACACAGCCCGGCTACGATGAAGTTATGGTGTCGCTCTCTCCACAACTGCCTATCTCTATCGAAAGCCGCGCAAGCAATGAGGGCGGTCTGCAAAACATCGATTGGACGACTCACAAGTTGCGCCACACTCTCAAAGTATATGACAGCGAAGGTAAAAACATCGCAACCGAAGCCGTTACATATTGCACCAACGCCCAAGATGCAGCAGTAGCGTCTATCAACGTGACGCTTACCGCCGGGCGCACCTATCGGTTTGCCGTTTGGACCGATTTTGTAAAGACCGACGGCACAGCCTATTACGACACATCGAAATTTCCCGAAATATCGGAATACAACCACGAGATAAACAACGAGGCTCGTGATGCCTATTTCGGCATCACGACTCAAGACGTTAACAGCACATCAACGGTCAACGTCAACCTCACCCGTCCATTTGCCAAACTACGCATCGTTGACGAAAATAGCACCGATGGCACACCCGAGAATGTCAGCATCAGCTATTCCGAAGTCTCGGCAACGGGCATAAACATCTTCACAGGCGAGCTTACCGGCACAGCCTCAACCAAAACCTACTCGGCATTGACATGTAATTTCAGCGATGATGCCACCAGCAGCAAAACTCTGCTTGTAGACTACATTTGGACCGACAACAACGGAACAAAAAGCACCGTGAAATTTACCCCTGCAGGCGATTTTCCCGAAAAAGAGATTGCCGACGTGCCATTACAACGTAATAAACTCACCACAATAAAAGGCTCAATACTTGCTACCGGCGAATGTACGGTTACTCTTACCAATGGCATCGAATATGCATTGCACATCGGCACTGCCGAGGAACTTACTGACCTCATTACCAAGGGTACGACATCGACAACAATTCACATCTGTGCCAACATCGACATGGGTGGCAAAGAATTTACATCGGTAGCCGGACTGCCTGCCGAGACCTACATTGCCGGCATCAACAAAAAAGGAGACAAGACATTCACAATCAAAAACTTGTCAATCAATGGCGCTTCGGCTATGTTTGGCAATACCGAGAGTCTCACTATCGAGAACCTTAATTTTGAGAGCATCTCAGTCACAAGTAACCTTAATACCGGCACCGGCATCGTAACCGGAAATACAACGGGACTCACAGCCAATAACATCACACTCAGCAACTGCTCCGCTTCCGGCACTCAAAAAGTGGGATTGCTTGCCGGAGCTGTTTATAACTCGGCTACGCTCACCAACTGCGATGTGACAAGTGGTACTGTCGCAGCTACAAGCGGACAAAGCGCTCCGCTTGTGGGATTTGTGGGACGTGCATCAGCCACCGACCGCACAACCTCAGCCAATTTTTCACTCAGCGATTGTGACGCTACCGGCACAACCGTTAACTCATCGATGAATAACAGTTATGACAACGCCAATGGTATGCTCGTGGGCTGTCTCAACGGATATGACTACAACGAAGTGCTCACATTCAGTGCCGATTGCTCTGCAACCAATGTGGTTCTCGCCGCTCAATCGGTCAACTCCATTGCCTACACATCTCCATTTGTCGAAGGCAACGAAGGTCAATGGCTGCAAGACAACGACTACACAGCTCTCAACAACCTGCTCGGTGGTGAAGTCTATTGCCGAGGCACAGTCAACCTCGCCACCACCCGCTTCATTCCCCGCTGGGACGGTGTCCGCACAGTTTCCCCTCTCGTTGAAAACGGCGTAAAACTCATCTACTCAGCCCCCGACCTCGCCAAATTGCAAGGACAAAAAGCAACATCAATACGATTCAAAGAAAATGTTGATTTAGACGGTACATGTTCAACATGTGGAACTTCTGGAATTTGTTTGTCCGCAACAGATGAACTTTGTTGCTCTAAAACAAACTGCGCTGATTGTAAACACTTCACACCTATTGTTGAATTGAACAACTTGTATGGCGATGGATTTACTTTATACAATCTTAATGTACAAGTAATACATTTTGTAGATAATGGATATGGTGCTGGCTTTATACAAAAAACACAAAGTGGGACTTTTGAAAATTTTACTTTTGATGGCGCTATTATTAAATGTATCGATGATTTTTCATACCGAAACGACACCGAGAATGGAGGTAATGCCTATGCTGGAACATTAACCTCATATGTTGGAGGTTCGATGAAATTAACCAATGTCCATGCAAAAAATGGCAAGATCTCTGCAGTTAGTAAATTAGGTGGAATTCTTGGTTATGTGCCTGGGGCATTAACAGCTTCAAATTGCACAGTTGACAACTATGTAATTGAAAACCATAAAATAAATGTATTAAATTCATATAGTGAATCAATTGAAAGAGAGGTAGCTGGAGTAAAGATGAAAGCTGAATGTGCTGAAGATTTTTACACAGAAGGAGAAGCTGGCGGTTTTATTGGTTTTTTAACCGCTAATGCAACTATATCTAACTGCCATGTTACAAATACTACAATGAAATGTTATGGGCAAGATAACTCCTGACTTCGTCAACGCGTACCCCAAAAATCATCATTGAATAGTTTTTCGATA
>CAZBUT010000096.1:0-6196 GCA_964495165.1 uncultured Muribaculaceae bacterium
GCACCGACAGAATTGCTATAATAATCAATATGCGTGCCATTGCCATGTGGATTATTGGTTTTATTCCTGACGCAAGTTAGGAATTATTATCCTATTCTCCAAATTTAAATAATTTTTACGTGGTGATTATGTATAAGGTCGGAGTTGGGTTGTATCTATTGATTTTATTGGGATTTATTGGCGGTAGGGGTTGGTTGCGTGGGTTAATCTTTGTACCTTTGCGGGGTGATAAATTTGAGATAAGTTCAAAACAGCTTCTTGAAAGGTTATGATAGATAATACAGTATTCGGAAATTTTACAGCTTCGTTTCATACACTTGGGTGCAAGTTGAATTTTGCTGAGACTTCGACTGTCGCAAAAATCTTTGCCGATAAGGGCATTCGTCGTGTGCAAGCAGGTGAAACTCCCGATATATGTGTTGTGAATACTTGCAGTGTGACGGAGTTGGCCGATAAAAAATGCCGTCAAACAATACGTTCATTGCATAAAAAATATCCCGAGGCGGTGATCATCGTAACGGGCTGTTATGCTCAGTTGAAGAGCGATGAAGTGGCTACGATTCCCGGGGTAGCTATCGTGGCCGGTACCGACCGGAAGCTTGAGCTTGCCGATTATCTGGACTCTTGGCTCAGTACTCATGAACCTAAAACGTTAGTGACTCCCACAAAAAACATTAGAGCTTTTTCTCCATCTTGTTCTCGAGGAGACCGCACCCGCTATTTCCTGAAGGTGCAAGACGGGTGTGACTATTTTTGTACCTATTGCACGATACCAATGGCGCGCGGTCGCAGTCGTTCGGGCGAAATTGACGGGCTTGTAGCTCAAGCACGCCAGGTGGCAGCCGAGGGAGGAAAAGAGATTGTGATCACCGGCGTGAATATTGGCGATTTTGGAAAGGGACGAGAAGATTCGTTCTTTGACTTAATAAAAGCGTTAGACGATGTTGACGGAATTGAACGGTATCGCATATCGTCGATAGAACCCAATCTGTTGACTGACGAGATTATAAATTGGGTAGCACAATCCCGACGTTTTATGCCGCATTTTCACATACCGTTGCAAAGCGGAAATGATGAAGTGTTGAAGTTGATGCATCGTCACTACGACACGGCGTTGTTCCGTTCAAAGGTTGAGAAGATAAGAGAAGTGATGCCTGAGGCTTTTATCGGAGTGGATCTCATTGTGGGGGCGCGCGGTGAAACTCTCGAACGTTTTGAAGACTCGTTGAGATTTATTGAGTCGCTTGATATTTCACGATTGCATATATTTACATATTCAGAACGTCCCGGAACGAAGGCTTTGAATATAGAGCATGTTGTAGATCAGGCTGAAAAGCATCGCCGGACACGTATAATGCTTGGCGTGTCGGAACGCAAATTGTTGGAATTCAGCAATAGATTTATCGGCACGGAACGCAAGGTGTTGCTTGAACACCCTCGACGGGGCAAGCCCATGAACGGGTTTACCGATAATTATCTGAAAGTGGAGGTCGCTCCGCAACCAGAATTGTCAAACAAAGTAGTCCCGGTGATGCTGAAGAGTATTATAGGCGAAGGCGAAGAGATAGCAGGGGAGGTGGCGTTATGAAAGGCTGGTGTTATGTGCCGTTAAAGTGGCTGTTGTCGGCAGTGTCATATATGCCGTTTAGAGTTTTGTATTGCATTGCCGATGTGATATTTGTGTTGGCATATTATGTCGTGGGTTACCGATTAAAAGTCGTTAAAAAAAACATTGCGGAATCGTTCCCGGAAAAGACGGTGGCAGAACAAAAAGATATAATCAGAAAATTTTATCGGCAGTTTGCCGATTATATAGTGGAAACTATAAAACTCAATCATATAAGTGATGAGCAGATGCGTAGCCGTGTGACATTTGAAAATCTTGACATGATAGACTACTTAGTCGACAAAGGGAAATCGGTGGTCGTGTACCTGTCACATTGTGGGAATTGGGAATGGATTCCGTCTGTCACTTTATGGACTCGTCACCGCGCAAATGAAGGAATGGCGTTTTGTCAGGTTTACCGCCCGTTGAAAAACAAGTGGTTTGACGAGTATTTTCTTCATTTGCGAAGTCGTTTTGATTCGCTTTCGTTTCAGAAAAAAACAGTGTTGCGCGATTTGCTGCGTTTACGCCGCGATAATATCCCAAGTGTTACGGGCTTTATGAGCGATCAAAAACCAAGCAGGGGCGATGAACATTTTGTCACTATGTTTTTGAATCATCCCACAGCATTCATATCCGGGACAGAAGTTATTGCCCGCAAACTGCAAATGGCAGTAGTGTATTGGGACATAAAAAAGCCTTGCCGAGGACATTATCGTATCGTAACAAAGCTGATAGCCGAAGACGCTTCGGTTATGCCTGATATGGAAATTACCGCCGAATATGCGCGTTTGCTTGAAGCTACTATTAGGGAAACACCTCATATTTGGTTGTGGACACATAAGCGTTGGAAACATAAAGTATCTTTACCCGTAACAAACTTAGATGAAAATAGATAGACCGGTAGCGGTAATAATACTGAATTGGAATGGTGAAGCTCTTTTGCGGGAGTTTTTACCAAAGGTTTTAGCAACGACCAATAGTGCTATTGCCGATGTGATTGTCGCTGATAATGGCAGTAATGACCGCTCGGTTAAGCTGTTGAAAGAAGAGTTTCCTGAGGTGAAAACATTGCTCTTCTCTGAAAATTACGGCTTTGCCGAAGGTTATAATCGGGCGATTGCCGAAACACGATACAAATACACCGTGTTGCTTAATTCGGATGTGGCAACGGCCGACGGTTGGATTGAACCGTTGTATAAATACATGGAGGAACACGCCTCTGTAGGAGCTTGCCAGCCCAAATTGCTCTCATATAAAGAGCCTGACCGATTTGAGTATGCCGGTGCTTCGGGCGGGTTTATTGATAAAAATGGCTATCCTTATTGTCGAGGACGATTATTCTCGACAGTTGAGACTGACCGAGGGCAGTATGATGATGTGATTTCTGTTTTCTGGGCGACAGGAGCCGCATTGATGGTACGTTCCGATTTGTATATTGAGACCGGAGGATTGGATAAGCGTTTTTTTGCCCACATGGAAGAAATCGATTTATGTTGGCGCATATTGCTCGCCGGATATGACATTAAAGTCGTGCCGCAAAGTGTTGCCTATCATTTGGGCGGTGGCAGTCTGCCGGCTTCAAATCCTCGCAAGACATATCTTAACTTCAGAAATAATCTTCTGCTATTGCATAAGAATCTTCCAGACGAAACCCGCGATAGAAAATTATTTGTCCGGAGGCTATATGATACAATTGCGTGGTTAAAGTTTATGGCAACCTTTGACATCAAGAATGCCAACGCTATACTTAAAGCACACAAAGACTTTCGCACAATGCGTAAACAATATACCTCACACCCTGCTGTTGACCTGCTTGACAGTCGCACTGACACTCATCGCAATATCATCATCGACTATTACCTGCGCGCCCGCAAAACCTGGTAGACACGATATTATTGATATAAAAAACAACCGGCACTTTTCGCGTCGGTTGTTTGTTTTTTTGAAAAATACGTTGTGATTAGTAGTTTTCTGCTTTAATTTGGAAGAATGCTTGAGCGTGTTTACATACGGGGCATACAGCAGGCGCTTTCTTGCCGATAACGATGTGACCGCAGTTGGCACATTCCCATATCATATCTCCATCGCGAGAGAACACGAGTTGTCCTTCTACATTAGCAAGCAACTTACGATAGCGCGCTTCATGTTCTTTCTCAATTTTGCCTACTAAGTCAAACAATGCCGCGATTTTTGTAAAACCTTCAGCACGTGCATCTTCTGCAAAACGAGCATACATGTCGGTCCATTCATAGTTTTCACCTTGAGCTGCATCGAGAAGGTTTGCTGCTGTATCGGGAATTTCTTCATTGTGGAGAAGCTTAAACCATATTTTAGCATGTTCTTTCTCATTGTTGGCTGTTTCTTCAAAGATTTTGGCTATTTGTTCAAAGCCGTCTTTGCGAGCCTTTGAAGCATAGTAGGTGTACTTGTTGCGGGCCATTGATTCGCCGGCAAATGCTTCCATTAGATTTTTCTCTGTTTTAGAGCCTTTTAATTCTGCCATTGTTTTATACGAATTTAGAAGTTAATGATTTTATGGTTGATAATATATGGGAATACAGCGCATGAGATAGTCTCGCGCTTTCTCCCATGGAATATAAATTTCTGCGCTATTGGGGATAAGTGCTACAGGTGTTTCGTTGTGGTCAACGCGTATATAATAATCTCCTTTAGCGCTTTTGAATAATATTATCTGTAGATTGGCCGACATTGGAACAACTTCAAAGTCTCGCCAATTTTTAGCTACAGTGTCAAAATAGTTTGTTTTGTAATAGCAACCGTCAAGCCTCATGAGCGAAAGCAATGGCATCAGTGTCTCGGCATGACCGAAACGCAATGATGCTTTGAGTGTACTTTTTCCCGATATTATGTCGTCGGTCGCAGAAATGATATCAAGCAATAATGGGGACGCAATATCAGCAGGAATTGTGGATACCGTAGTTGATGTACGTTGCAGGTATTGCCGCAGGTTGAAACAAGACCATAGACGATTGTATTCATCAGTAGTGAAATAGTCGGAGGCGTTGCATTGAACTTGCATTGCGCTCATACCGGCTATGACATAGTATTCAACCAGTGCGAGTGATTGCACATCAATGCTTTCATAGGGATATGTATTGCCAAGAACCCGTTTGAGTGGCGCATCGGGTATTGTTTGTTGCATATACTCCTCATATGGCTTCATCGCTTCTTTATTTTTGCGGAAATCGATATATTCTTGGTCAACATCAAAAGGTCGTACTAAACATGAATTGCTTCGGCCTGATGATGCGGTAATTTCCAATTTGTTATTCATGCGCGATAACTGATGAGTAAATGAATACATGCTCATCAAGCAACGTGGTGAATAAGATGAAATAGCTTTTACCTCACCGCTATTTAATAGCATGGGGTAGTTGCTAAACATGCGAGCCGCAATGCCTCGTTGCTCAGCCAGACCAAGAGAGTCAAGTGCTCCCCAACGTCCGTTACTTTGTGCAATTGCAAACTCGGTCAAAGCAAGCAACTGCTTGCCTAAAGGTGTTATTGAACCGATGGAGTCGGCATGTATCAACGCACGTTGCAACGTCAGGCAATTGGTCGCTGATGCCGGAAAACGAGAACCGTGTCTCCCCACATGATTGATAAATACCGGAGTGAGTGTATCGGGATAGTCATACGCCTGCTCTGGTATGGGATAGGGGCGCAGACTGCCTTGACACTCGTCATTATTATAGGTTGTCGCTGTGGGATCTGCGGCATTAATCAACGTTGTGGCAATGAATAGCCCTATTATGGAAAATAAAATGCGTCGCATGTTCGTTGTACTATTATTAATGTTCAAAATTAGTAAATGGCTTTGGATTTACAAAAAATAAACGAGTTAATATCTCATAATCGTGTGCCAGATGCAATAAAGTTGTTGTCCGATATCATCGAGCTGACTCCTGACTGTGACGATGCGTGGTTTATGAGGGGTAAGTTGTTTTGGCGCATTGGGGAGAAGCGCAAGGCGATGAATGATTATGCCCGAGCCGTGGAATTGAATGCAGATAGCCCGGCTGCTCGTGCTCTTGAAAACGCCCAAGACATTCAAGCATTTTTCAACCCGGACATATTCAACCCTTGAGAATTATTGCCTTTCAATATTAATATTGTGTAGGGAATTTGGGGGCGGTGGTGAGTATCATGGTGTGCTGTTGGGCCCAGCCTTGAGAGCTATTGCGTAATTTCAGGGTTACAAGTCCAATGGGGTTTATGATGGCATTTCTCAATTTCTTTAATAATTCGGCAAATGATGAGAGTCCGCTCATTTGTAGCGAGAGTATTGTTTGCCCATGTTGTGTTACGGTTGCAAAGATAATGTCGGAGGTGTTGATTGTTGCCATAGTTTTATGCTTTTATTTCTGTTGCAAATGTAATATGTGCCATGGGCGGTATTGCTGCACATAAATTGTAAATAAAACGAAATCCGGCTACTCTCTCGAGCCGCCGGATTCCTAACCTATGATTCACTTATTTGTTGTTGTTGCTTTCGTTATGAGATCTTATTACTTATTTTCGCAAACTTACAAATATTTTTTATAATGAAATGTGAACTGATACTAT
>CAZBUT010000097.1:0-6154 GCA_964495165.1 uncultured Muribaculaceae bacterium
ATCTTTACTGATTTTTCGATATAACATTGGCTTTTACACTTTTCAATATGAAATTACGCCCCAAAATTACACTTTTCAATATAAAAATGCAAGTAAAAATTACACTTTTCAATAATGCCGGTGTGCCTGCTTGGGAAAACGGACAGCGATTGTTTGAGGGCAGGAGGGTTGTTCGGAAGGAAATGGTGTGAGAAAAAGAGAGCGGCGAACCACACGGCTCGCCGCTCTGCTTGTGTATGTGGTTGTGAGTGTTATTTCACTGCGATTTTTGCGATTGTTTTGTGTCCTTCGCTGTCAAACGCTACGATTACGTATATTCCCGGAATGAGGTTGGCTGTGTCGATTGATTCAACGGCAGAAGCAACTTTAATTCCGTTGATGTTGTAAGCATCAATAATGACCGCTCCCGGAGCGATAATGGTATTTCCGTTGTAACGGATTGCGACATTTTTGTCGGAGTTGACACTTTCGATGCCGTCGGTTGTGACAGGCTCGAAATAAAGAGCCGGATCATTGCCGGTGAGGTCTTTCCAAGGATTTTCTGCATCAGTACCGAATTTAAATCCAAGCCCGGCAAAGAAATCTTTGTTGAGGTCGGCTACTGCTATGTTGGCGCCTTCGGTGGTAGTGTCGTTGGCTTCGATTGTTTTGTCGATACGTTCAAGCGCTTCTATTGCGTAATTGCCTGCAATCTCGCCTTCGGCAGTAGGCTTAATTGATGAATCCCATTTGGCGGCTTCTTGGTCATCTTCCAAGCGAGAATATCCGATGATGCGGTGTGCGCCATTTGCGGGGCTGTTGATCGCGCTTAGAGCCACGACATTGTTATATACAACATTGTCGGCCGGTATGCTCCAGTCGGGTGCTAATGAGCCTGCGATGCCGCCTATCGAGTAATATCCGGAGTAATTGGCTTCAGTTGCAGTCAAAGAGCCTTCGACATAGCAATTGTGGATACCGCCACGGTCGGCAGAGCCTGCGATGCCGCCTATTGTGTTTAACCCATTAATATCCACATCGACGTGGCAGTTTGTTATCACACAATCGGTTCCGTCGACACCGATAATGCCGCCGATGCCTGTTCCTGCATTTATGTTTCCGAGAACGGCACATGCGTTAATCGATGAACCGGTGCGGGCTTCACCGATGATGCCGCCAACGTTGTTACAAGTCGGAGCTTCTATAGTGAGATTGTTTACAAGGCATTCGCTTATAACTGTGTTGAGCATTGCATTGCCTGTGATTGCACCGATAGTTGCGTATGCATCGTTAGAGCCGGTGATTACAGCGTTATTTATGTGGATATTCTGTAAAGTATCGGTAAGGGCTTCGGCAACGATGAATCCGACAGTGCCTGCCTGTCCGATCTCGACTTGCGGAGCGTCGAGAATGAGGTTGCTGATTTTTGCCCCTTCGGCTGACGCAAATATTGCGGCGCTTGAATTGTTGCCATTGAGTGTGAGTCCGCTAATTGTGTAGTTGCCACCATCGAGAGATCCGGTAAATGACGGTATGGCCGACCATTGTCCAAAATCATTGGCCGAAAAGTCGCTTATCACTTTGTAGTGAGCCTCGGGGTTGCGGGCTATCATCGACATGTCGCCTGCGCTTGCAATGAGGTAGGGGTTTTGTTTAGTTCCGTCCCCTCCGTTGGCAAACATTTCCAATGGCAGGTATTCGAGGTCGATTGTGTAGGAGTCATCGTTTGAATTATAGAACGGAATAACCATTGTAGGGATGTCGCTATTCACTCCCAACAACAGGCATGATCCAAGGTCGCCTTTGGCTGTCGCGTCTTCGATGTAGCGGCGCACTATTGTACCGTCTTCTTTGACGATGCGCACTTCATCGGTTATTGCTCCAGAAGTGGCACCCTCGGCATATTGGTTGGCGATAAATACATATTCGCGTTGGCTGTCGGTGTCAAACAGGTAGGGGTTGAGAGCTTCTCCCATGACAAGCGGTGTCCAGCTGGCATTGTTGCTGCCAACGTTGAATTTTGCGTAATGGTCGATTTTTGCCTCTTTTGTCACCCATGCAAAGCGTTGCAGAATATCTCCGTTATCGGCTGTTTCTGGTGCTGCAAGACCTATAACATATTGATAAGAATCATTGGCGTAGTATCGGTCGATATTGGTTGAGATTGCTTCGTTGTCGACTGTCGAGCCAAAAACAACAACTGTGTCACATGCAGGCACATCGACCATTGCCAAAGAGTAGCCGTCGGTTGCAAGGAATGCCATTTGGTCGGATTGACCGGCGATGTCATACATTTTCATCCAGTCGCTCACGTTGCTCACGATGTTTTTCACTTTGTTGCCGTTGGTATCATATACATCAAATGCGATAGTCTCATTTTCGGTGCTTACTTCAAACCCTGCGGTTGCGACAACCAATTGCAAGTTGCCCGATTCGTCCCAATAGTTTTTGCTCAGATCGTCATAGCCATATAGCCCGACTCCGTATTGCACAAGATATTGAGAAGTAGAGGCTACAGGGATAGTAACCTTGCCTGCTTCGGCAAAATTTTTGTTATAGATTGTGGCGATGAAGTTGTTGTTTTCGGTAGGAATCATATCCCACGGCTCTTGATAAGATGCCGGGTCTAAGTATTCTTTTTCGTATTGAGACACTACATAGTAGAGGCTGTTGTCAAATTCAAATACATTAAACACGCCTCCGACTTGGTATTCGGCCAATTTTGTGGGAATCGAGAACGATTTTTTCATTATGGCAGTGTCTTTTCCTATGGTGGGTTTGGTGTAAATGTCATATTTTGTTACAGCAGTTTCTTCTTCGGTTGTGCTGTAGCTTAATACGCCTACCCATTCGTTGTTGTAACCTGTGCTGTATTGCACGATAGACATGAAGCCGTTGTAGGTATGTTTCAATTCTCCGCTTGCGAGGTCGTAAATCTGGGTTGTAAATGCAGTTACACCCGGCGACAATATGAAGTGCATTATAACCGGAACTTCATAGGTGTTCCTGTCGCGGTCAAACAGAAGAGAAGAAACGGCTTCGCCGACGAGAATCTGATTGCAGCTTCCGGTCTCTGGTATTGTTACCGATAACTTGCCTTGTTCCTCTCCTTTGCTATTGTAGAAAGTGATTTCGGTTGCCGTGTAGTAGCTGTTTTCAATCGTATAGCTTTGGGTTGCATACCATTGAGAGCCATCGGGCCCCGACAGAAAACTGTAACCGCTTGTCGGTCCGATAGTCAACCCGTGGGGAGTAATGGATCTATGTGCAGGTTTGACAAATGAAGGCGTTGATTTCCATTGGCGATTGCCCGGAGTGAGGATTTTTGATTGCGCCAAATCTTGTGTCGCTATCCTGGTTTTTGCCAAGGAAATTCCCGGCAGGGATAGCACAATTGCTGCAATAGCAATGAAATGTAAGAATCTTTTCATAAGGAAATGATGTTATAATGTTGTATGAAATAATCTCTAATTATTTTGTATTCAGATATTTTGCGACAAAGTTACGAAAAAAAACATGATATTGGATAATATTCGCTATCTTTGCGTAAAATGGAGAAATGATTCATGAAATTAATAGAAAATAACATACAGCATATATTTGCCTTATGTCAAAAATATAAGGTCAGTAAATTGTTTGTGTTTGGATCAATATTGACAGACCGTTTTAACCATGACAGCGATATTGATTTTCTTGTAGATTTCAAGAATAACGAGATAGATGACCGTTTTTTGAATTTTTTTGATTTTAAATATGCTTTACAGGATTTATTAGGCAGAGATGTAGATCTTGTGGAGGGCGAGGTCGTCAGTAACCCATATTTTAAACAAGAGTTGGAAAAGACAAAGCATTTGATATATGGATAATAAAGAGAAAAAACACTTGTTTGATATTCTTTCTTCCATTGAAGAGATCGAATTGTTTTTGTCGGTGCGAGAAAAGCGATATGACACTTTTTGTGAAGATTTGTGCTTTCGTCGAGCCGTCGAGCGCAATCTTGAGATCATGGGCGAAGCTATGAGTCGCATTTTAAAGGAAGATGCAACGGCCAAAATTACCAATGCCCGCAAAATAGTAGATACACGTAATTATGTTATACATGGGTATGATAGTTTGGCTTTGGATATATTGTGGAGTATCGTAGTAAATCATTTGCCATTACTTAAAAAAGAAGTTTTAATGTTGTTAGAAAAATAGAGTCGCATGAGATTGGTGATACAACGAGTGAAGGAAGCATCTGTTTCAATCGGAGGTGAATTGCATTCGGCGATTGGCGCAGGCTTGATGGTGCTTGTGGGCGTTGCTGTCGGCGATACGCTCGACGATGCCCGATGGCTTGCCGCGAAGACGGTCGCTATGCGCATTTTTGATGATGATGCCGGTGTGATGAATCGCTCGGTTGCCGATATTGGCGGGCAAGTGCTTGCCGTGAGTCAGTTTACCCTGAATGCGTCGACCAAAAAAGGCAATCGCCCGTCATATATTCATGCTGCCGGTCATGATGTTGCAGTTCCGCTCTATGATGCATATTGCGATATAGTGGCCGAGTCGCTTGGCCGACCTACGCATAAAGGAGTTTTTGGTGCTGATATGCAAGTGGCGTTGATAAATGACGGACCGGTCACGATTGTGATAGACTCAAAGTTAAAGGAGTAAAATGGATATGATTGCCGAAGATGTCACATTGCGCCGAGCGCAGGAGGAGGTTGACCGTTGGATAACAACCATAGGGGTGAGGTATTTTTCACCCTTGACAAATATGGCTGTACTCACAGAAGAAGTGGGAGAAGTAGCGCGTATAATGGCTCGTCGCTATGGCGACCAATCGTTCAAGCCCGGCGAGAAAGATGATTTGGGCGACGAACTTGCCGATGTTATGTGGGTGCTAATGGCTATTGCCAACCAATGCGGAATTGATCTTGCCGAAGCGTTTGCCCGTAATCTTGAAAAGAAAACAGGCCGAGATAAAGACCGACACAAAGAAAACGAGAAATTGCATAAATAGTGATTAAAACAGAAATAAATAAAAACAAAAAGATATGAGTGACAAGTATCAAGATGCCATTGCGGCATGTGGAGTGACAGAAGATGATGCCAAGGTAAAGGCGGCGGTTGAAAAAATTCTTGCCGATCATCTTGAGGAGAACAAGACAATGGAAGTGTATAAATTCTTGTTCAATACAATAGATTTGACTACACTTAACGCCACAGATTCGCCTCAGTCGGTTGCAAAGTTTGTTGAACGTGTGAATGATTTTGACAACGAGCATCCCGAGTTGAAAAATGTAGCCGCTATATGTGTATATCCATGCTTCACACCGGTAGTGCGCACGGTGCTTGACGTGAGCGATGTGGAGATTGCCGCTGTCTCCGGCGGGTTTCCGTCGTCTCAGACATTTCCCGAAGTCAAGATTGCTGAAACTGCTCTTGCTGTCGAAGGCGGCGCCGATGAGATTGACATCGTGTTTAATCTTGGCAATTACCTTGACAATGATTATGAGTCGGTGTGCGACGAGATAATAGAGATAAAACATTCATGCCGTGATGCACGTTTGAAGGTTATTCTTGAAACCGGAGCATTGCAGTCGGCAGCCAATATCAAAAAAGCCTCGGTGTTGTCAATGTATTCAGGAGCCGATTTCTTGAAAACATCAACCGGCAAGGGTTATCCCGGCGCTACTCTTGAAGCCGCCTATGTAATGGCTTCTTGCATCAAAGACTATTATGATCGCACAGGAACAATGGTAGGTTTCAAGGCATCAGGAGGCATTTCCATCACTGAAGACGCTGTCGCCTATTATACAATTATCAAAGAGGTGCTTGGTGAGCAGTGGCTCACTAACGAATATTTCCGCATCGGAGCAAGCCGATTAGCCAATAATCTGCTCTCAGACATATTGGGAACACCAACTAAATTTTTCTAAAACAAGTAATTATGGAATATTGGGTTGTAATAAATGATACACAAGAGGGACCGATGTCGCTTGACGAGTTGCTCTCTCAAGAGCTTACTCCCGGAACTCTCGTTTGGCACGCCGGATTGGAATCTTGGATTCCCGCCGCCGAACTTGAAGAACTGAAAGGTAAATTTGACTCGCAAAGTACCGAAGAACCGGATAGTGTAGAGGTGGTGAGCGATGCCGATGGTGAAGACTCAGTAGATGCTAATGCCTCA
>CAZBUT010000098.1:0-6134 GCA_964495165.1 uncultured Muribaculaceae bacterium
GGAGATATACTACAAATGACACTCAACGGTGATGTAATTTATGCTTACACCAACCATGCAACAGATCCGGTTGAAGTGTTTGATATAAATACTTGGGCAACTCCGGTAAGTTATCCAATGGACGCATCATTAAATATCGCAGACTTATATGTTGTCGGCAGTGAACTATATATGCCGATAGGTGCAACTGAAACATCTGTTGCTAAAATGTATGTAGTAGATTATTCAAATTATTCTTGGACTGTAAAAGAGGCAACAGAAACATCAATTGGTAATACAAATAACATTTCGGTTCTTGCCGATAGCACAATTATGGTATCAAGCGGTAATGGTTTTGTTGCATATAATCTTAAACATGATATATCGGAATTAGAAATTGGTTTCGGTTCTGAGATTGTTATGAACGGAGATGCATTGCCCAAACTTGTAGCTGGAGAATCATATGATGTGACTACCGAAAATGTAGCGATAGATGAAACTTCGGAAGAAACGACGACTGGGACTATTACTGAGACTTATGCTCGTTTCTATGTGGTTTATGAAGGAGAGGCAACTTCCACACTGAAGGTTTTTGAAACAGAAGATTTGAGCGCAGCCAAGAAAGAAATATCTGATTTGTGTGTAGCTCCTACTGCAATCAATCTAATGGCGGCAACCAATGTCAACTCAGCGCCAACGGTTAAAAAAGCGACAAGCACATATTCTACATATGAGCTGGCAACCAGTCAAACTGCCGGTTCTTGGATGTATCTGACTACAGTATTTGCCGATACCGAAGGCAATACCAAAATGTATGTGAGAGAAGATGAAGATTGGTTGAGTATAACATATTACGATAATGGCAATCTACGTCCGTATTATATGTTTGCCGGAACTGTTGATAAAAAGACTGTATATTCATTCCCCGTTGAATGTATAGATGATTGTGGCGCATCTGCAATGGCTGAAATGACGATTACTGTTACCCCACGCATTTATGCACCGACCATAAATGAGGTTATAGTAACTATAGACTCAGGAACTGATCCTGTAGCAACTGTTGCAGTAACAGATGTATTTGTATATACTCAGTCTACAAGCAATTTGACATTTACAACTGATGTTACTAATATCAGTGATGCTGAATTGATAACATCGGCAGTTGTGGATTCAGAAGGAAATCTTGTGATTACTGTCCCTGAGAACTCACAAGGTAATGCTACAATTGAGCTTACTCAGACAATAACCCACAAGACCTACGGATCAAAAACTTTCGTCACAGAAATACCTGTATTGGTTGATTATAATTTGACCGATGGTATTGAAGTTGTGGAAATATCCAAAACCGATGTTTATTATGCCAATGGCAATCTCTACGTTAATGATTGTTTCGGACAAGATGTAATGATATATGATATATCAGGCAAATGCGTAGCAACGTTGACAGTTGATGATGACTCATTCTCCGCTCCTCTTATTTTACGATCAGGTATATATATTGTCACTGTCAACGGTTGCAACGCTAAAATAGTAGTAAAATAATGTTTTGAATCCTGTATTACGTCTCTGTAAATAGCAAGGAGATGTAACTTTAAGAGGGCTATATCCCGACTCATTGAGTTTGATATAGCCCTCTTTGATTATAAAACAAGATGATTAATAACGCTTATTTGATGAATGTGAGTTGGTGGGTGTCGGTTTCTTCGCCATTGACATAATAGTGAATGTCTCTGTCGATTTCTTTGCCTGAGATCGTTACTTTGTTGTCGTAGCTTACAACATCGGTTGAGCCGTCGCCCCAATGAATAGTGAATGATTCGTCTTCGGTATTCTTGGCTCCGTCAAATTCTCCGAAGAACAGGTAGGGAGTTCCGTTGTTGTCGGTAGTTAAAACCAATCCGTAGAATATGGGGAGGTAAAACCTTGATTTTGAGTCTTCTGTGTAGATTGTGGCTTTAAATGTTTGACCGCTATAGGTTATATAGGTGTTTTGGAGAAAGTCGGCATCGGCTACAGGGTCGAGCCTTGTCGAGCCGTTTGCATCGTTGACCTTCATTTCAAACCATATAGGATAAATGTCGATGTCCCAATTGTTGTTTCCGTTGTCATTGTCGCATGAACTGAGCAATATTGCAAACATGATTGCAAGAATAGGGACAAAACTGTTTTTTGTTTTCATACCGTGTTATATTTTAGGGAGGTTCTATAAAATTTTAAACAGCTTCTTAGACTAAATGACGTATAAGTTCCTCTTTCTCGCCATAGAGCATGTCGATTACAGGGATTTCTATCATTGTATATGCTCCAGGCTGTTGACGCATTGATGCTCGTGCGGCTCCAACAAGAATCTGGGCAGTGAGAGCAGGATTATTGATGCTCATGTTAAACTCAAAACGCTGGTTCTGGGTCTTGCCTGAAACTCCTTTGCGCACCATGTTCACACCGTGTCCCATATCTTTCACATCGTCGACAGATGTTACTTGCATCACGTGGGTTTCGTCGTTGGCAAAATAGGGGTCTTCTTTCACTGCTTTGGCTACGACTTCAAGTTGGCAGCCTTCTTCCAATTCGACATATACCATGCGACGGTGAATGCCTGTTCCAAGGGGTATTGTCATGGATAAAGCATTTTTGACACCGGCTTTGGATTTTACGCACACGGTGTGTCCCATGCTCATGCCCGGACCGAAATTTGTGTAAGTGATGCCTTTGGGCGCTGCCGCTTGCAGAAGCGCACGCACAACAGAATCGCTCCCGGGATCCCAGCCAGCCGATATTATTGCTGCCGTATTATGCTTTTTTGCAATAAAGTCAAGTCGTGAACGCAAGTCGGCTATGCCTGTGTGAATATCATAACTGTCAACGGTGTTTATCCCTTTGGCAAGCAATTTCTCGGCGTGTTTTTCAACTTCGCGAGTGGGGGTGCATAAGATTGCAACATCAACATGACCGAGTGCGTCAATATCGGTGACGGTTTTGTAGCCGTTTAGCTCTGCCGGATTATTGGCAATGTTGCGCCTTACGATACCGGCAATTTCAAAATCGGGGGCTTCTTGCAACGCTTCAAGTACATATCGTCCGATATTTCCATATCCGACAATGGCTGCTCTGATTTTTGTCATAGTGAAATAGGTGTTATATGAGAGAAAGGTCGCATCAGAAACCCGATGCGACCGTTATGGGGTGATTTTATTCGGGTTGACGTCCATTGACTATCGCCTCGGTGTCACGGGCTATCATCAGCTCTTCATCGGTTGGTATCACAACAACTGTGACTTTAGATGACGGTGTCGAGATAATGGTTTCTGTTCCACGTGTCTTTGAGTTGATCTCATTGTCGATTTCAACGCCCATGAATGCAAGAGGTGCGCATACGTTGCGGCGTACTTCGGTTTGGTTTTCTCCAACTCCTCCGGTGAAGACTATGATGTCAACGCCTCCCATTTCTGCCGCGTATGCTCCTACGTATTTAAGAATACGTTGTTCATACATGTCGAGGGCTAATCGCGCGCGCTCATTCCCGGCTGCTATTGCGGCATCGATTTCACGCATGTCGGAAGACACTTCTGATACTCCTGCAACACCACTCTCTTTGTTGATGATGCGTTGAATGTCGGCCGCTGTGAGGTTGTGTTTTTCCATTAGGAATGTGAGCGCACCCGGGTCGATGTCGCCTACGCGGGTACCCATCATCAGTCCCTCTGTGGGAGTGAGTCCCATAGATGTATCGACGCTTTTGCCGTTGAGTACGGCTGTGATTGAACCGCCATTGCCAACGTGGCATGTAATGATGCGTTGTTTGGTGATGTCAACGCCCAAGAATTGGCACACGCGTTGCGATACATAACGGTGGCTTGTGCCATGGAATCCATATCGGCGTACACCGTCTTCGGCATAGTATTTATAGGGCAAGGCATACATGTAGGATTTAGCCGGCATTGTCTGGTGAAATGCTGTGTCGAAAACGCCTACTTGCGGTACATTGGGCATTAGGGCTGTAATGGCTTCGATACCTGTCATGTTGGCCGGATTGTGAAGCGGGGCTATTGCATAGCACTCTTTTATCTTGGCTATTACATCTTCGTCGATGAGTACGCTCTTATTGAATTTCTCTCCGCCATGTACTACACGGTGTCCGACTGCATCGATTTCTTCAAAACTCTTGATGCAACCCTCTTTTTCGTCGGTCAGGTTATTAAGAATAGCGCCTACTGCTCCTTTGTGGTCGGTGAGACCGAGATTGAGTATTTCTTTTGAGCCGTCTTGACGTTTGAATTTCAGAAATCCGTCCTCAAGACCTATTTTTTCAACACCGCCTTCGGCAAGAGTGTTATTGTCGGCGGTGTCAATGAGTTTGTATTTTACTGAACTGCTGCCGCAGTTTAATACTAATATTTTCATGATTGCAAGGTTTGTTATTTATGAGATTTCAAGCCTATGGCTTGGTTGCATGTGATAATTACGGTTTTGAAAATGTCTTCGGGGAAGCAGCCACGAGAGAGGTCGTTGACAGGGGCGGCAAGTCCCTGCAGGATAGGTCCTACTGCTTGCACGCCACCGAGACGTTGCACAAGTTTGTAGGAGATGTTGCCGACTTCGAGTGACGGGAATACCAATACGTTGGCTCGTCCGCTCAGCGGGCTGTTGGGTGCTTTGCTGTTGGCAACTCCGGGAACGAGTGCCGCATCGGCTTGCAATTCGCCGTCGAGAATGAGTTCGGGAGCCATTTCCTTGGCGATATTTGTTGCTTCGATGACTTTGTCGACACGAGCATGTCGAGCGCTGCCTTTGGTTGAGAAGCTGAGAATGGCTACGCGAGGCTCGATTGCTGCAATGTCGCGTGCAGTTTGTGCGGCAGATACGGCAATTTGTGCGAGTTCGGGGGCAGACGGTTCCGGAATCACAGCACAGTCGGCAAATACAAGTATTCCGTCTGTACCATATTGTGAGCCTTCAGGTAATAGCATGATAAATGCACCCGACACAACATCGATGCCCGGTTGGGTTTTTATCACTTGGAATGCTGCACGAAGCACATTGCCTGTAGTGTTCATCGCTCCGGCAACTTGTCCGTCGGCGTCACCGGCTTTGATCATCAAACAGCCCAAATACAAAGGGTTGGCAGTCATGAGACGTGCCTCTTCCATTGTGATGCCTTTTTTCTTGCGCAGTTCAAAATAGATAGGTGCATATCGGTCGATTACGGCTTCGTCTGAAGGGTTGACGACTGTAGCGCGCTTAATGTTGTCGAGTTTCAAATCTTTGGCCATGGCGCTGATGTCTTTAGGATCGCCGATTAATATAACATCGGCAATGCCTTCGGCAATGATGCGGTCGGCCGCAGTGAGTGTACGTGGCTCCGTTCCTTCGGGGAGCACAATGCGTTGACGCTGTTGCTTTGCTCTTTCTGTGAGCTTGTCAAAAAGTCCCATAGTATATTGTAATGTGAATGTTGTTATTTTATATTGCAAAAGTAAGATTAAAATGCCATAAAAGAGTCATTAAAACGCAGAAATTTATCAAAACAATATTAATAAGATTTATAAAAAGCATAATTTGTCAATTATATGTGTGATATATGAAGAAAATATTATTACTTCGCGTTTGGGAATATATACCATGTAAAACCGGTCGTGGCTGAACTTGTTTCAGACGGCAGGTAAACACAATTAAACACTTAAAACAATATGGAAGACAATAAGAAGAAAATTTTGCTTGAATTTGATATGAAAAGGGCTCCGGTTGCGCTATTATGGACATATATATCTACAGCCAATGGGTTGGCGAGATGGTTTGCCGATCGCGTGGAGATTAATCACAAAGAGTTTTTGTTTTCATGGAAAAACTATACACAAGAAGCACATTTGCTCGGATCTCGCATTGGCGCTTATATGAGGTTGCATTGGGTTGATGAGCCTGTTGGAACATTTTTTGAAATGCGCATCACGGTTAATGAATTGACCGATAGTACTATGCTTGCCGTGACTGATTTTGCCGAAGAGGGTGAAGAACAAGATGTTATTGACTTGTGGTCGTCTCAGATAGATGCAATGCGTCGCATGATTGGCTGCTGACACAGCCTCTTGTCAGTGTAATATAGTTAGAAGCTGTTTAAATTTTATTGAAAAAATATTTTTATGCAAACATATAATTTA
>CAZBUT010000099.1:0-6115 GCA_964495165.1 uncultured Muribaculaceae bacterium
TTGCTCGTTCGTCTCCACGTCAAGCCGACTTTATGATGGTTGCAGGTACAATTGTGCATCGCATGGCTCCGGTTATGCGTCGTTTGTATGATCAGTTGGCTGAGCCTAAATATGTTATCGCTTGTGGCGGTTGTGCTATCTCCGGCGGACCTTTCCGTAACTCATATCATGTGGTAAAGGGTATTGACGAGATAGTTCCTGTAGACGTGTATTTGCCGGGTTGTCCGCCTCGTCCCGAAGCGATGATATATGCCATAATGCAATTGTCGCGTAAGATGAGAGTTGAGAAATTTTTTGGCGGCGTGAACCGACAAGAAAAAATTCAGGATTTTTTGGCGGCACACCCTGAAGAAAGTTTATAACAGAGACTTGTCACATAATTATTAATATAGAAAAGACAGTATTTAAATATGGCAAATATTCAGGAAAAAATCACCAAATTATTTCCCGAAGCGACTTTTGAGGAAGGTGAAATATTGTTGGTTAATATTCCCGACGCTAAATGGCATGACCTTGCAAAATATTTGAAAGAAGATGCCGATTTGCATTTTGATCACCTTGTGACAATAGTGGGTATGGATTGGACCGATAAGTTCGGTTGCGTTTATTATCTAAATTCGACAGTCCATAACAATCGTATTTCAGTAAAAGTGGCAACCGAAGAGCGCGAGAAGCCGATGTTGCATAGCGTGCATGATATTTGGAAAATCGCAACTACATTTGAACGCGAAGTTTATGACTTCTTCGGTATCATTTTTATAAATAATCCCGACATGCGTCGTTTGTTCTTGAGCATAGATTGGAAAGGCTATCCATTGCGCAAGGATTATGACATGAGTCCTGAGAACAACCCTGTTCCGAAGGAAAATGAACGACAAGAAGATGTTACATATTCTTATGTAGAAGATGAAAACGGCAAGATTGAAAAGAAAACGGTGACTATATTTGAACCGAATGATTTTGTCGTGAATATAGGTCCGCAACACCCTGCAACTCACGGCGTGTTGCGTTTCCGCACTGCAGTTGATGGTGAAACAATCAAGAAAATAGACTTTTACTCAGGTTATATACACCGAGGCATTGAAAAATTGTGCGAAGGTTTGACATATCCTCAGACGCTTCATTTTATGGATCGTATGGACTATTTCTCAGGACACCATTATCACCACGCATTGTGTATGGCCTATGAGAAAGCGTTGGGAATTGAAATATCACGTCGTGCGCAGGTTATACGTGTGTTAATGGACGAATTGGCTCGTATTGCATCTCACTGTTTGTTCTTAGGAACATATTGTATGGACTTGGGTGCAACAACAATGTTGTTCTATACGTTGCGCGTGCGTGAACAGATCCTTGACATAATGGAACGTACATGTGGCGCCCGCATGACATTTAATTATGGTTGCATTGGCGGTGTTATGCAGGATTTGCACCCCGATTTTGTTAAAGATGTAAAAGAACTGCTTGCTGTATTGCCTAAGAACATTAAAGAATACAACGAGCTATTTATTGGCAATGTTATAGCAAAAGGTCGTTTGGAAAACATCGGAACTCTTACAAAAGAAGATGCTATTTCTTATGGCGTGACAGGGCCTTCCGGCAGAGCTTCAGGTTGGGCTTGTGATGTGCGTAAAACCCATCCATATAGTATATATGCTGAACTCGATTTCGATGAAGTTGTATATACCGAAGGTGATTCAATGGCACGTACTAAATTGCGTATAGAGGAAATGGAGCAATCGGCTAAGATAATAGAGCAACTTATAGATAATATACCTGACGGCGAATATTGTGTGAAAGTGCCTAAGGTGATTAAATTGCCTGCAGGACGCTGGTTCCAAATGGTTGAAGGTTGCCGTGGCATGTTTGCAGTTTGTATTGAAAGTGACGGTGGAACATCTCCTTTGCGCTTGAAACTTGCACCTCCATGCTTGCCCTTGGCAAATGTTGTCGACCATCTCACTCAAGGCAGTAAAATTGCCGACCTTATTACTATCGGTGGCTCTCTTGACTATATTGTACCCGATATTGACCGATAAACATTGAATAATATAGTAATTATAATAGATTATGTACGATTTATCAGAAATAACCAATTGGATTCATGAATTGCTGCTCTCGTTCATGCCCGGGTGGCTCACTACTACGGTAGAGTGTGTGGTAATCGGTTTTGCTCTCCTTTTGGTGTATGCCTTGTTGGCATTGTTTTATATCTATTTTGAACGTAAAGTATGTGCAGCGTTCCAATGCCGTCTCGGTCCTAATCGCGTAGGTCCATTTGGTTTGTTGCAATCATTTGCCGATATGTTCAAAATGCTCATAAAGGAGATTATCACTTTGAAACATATTGACCGATTTCTATTTGCACTTGCTCCATATTTGGTGATCATTGCATCTATGCTTTCATTTGCAGTGCTTCCTTGGGGTAATGGATTGCAGGTCATAGATTTTAATATTGGTATCTTCTTTTTGATTGCAGTCTCATCGATTGGTGTATTGGGTATTCTTCTTGCCGGTTGGTCAAGTAACAATAAATTCACTCTTATCGGTGCGTTGCGTTCAGGTGCGCAAATGGTAAGCTACGAATTGTCAATAGGATTATCGGTATTGACTATGGTCGCATTTGCCGGAACTATGTCAGTAACAGGAATAGTTGAAGCTCAAGAAAATTTGTGGTTTATATTCTCAGGACATGTTCCTGCCATTATTGCCTTTGTGATATATTTGATTGCCGGTACGGCCGAGACCAACCGCGGTCCGTTTGACCTTCCTGAGGCAGAAAGCGAGTTGACAGCCGGATACCATACTGAATACTCAGGTATTCATTTCGGATTCTTCTATTTGGCTGAGTACCTAAACTTGTTTATTGTGGCAGGTGTTGCAACTCTCTTGTTCTTTGGAGGCTGGATGCCTTTGCACATTCCCGGTTGGGACGGTTTCAATGCCGTAATGGATTATATCCCGTCGGTAATTTGGTTTGTCGGCAAAGCCGTAGTGTTATCGTTCATTATTATATGGTTTAAATGGACATTCCCTCGCTTGCGTATTGACCAATTGCTTACTCTTGAATGGAAATATCTCTTGCCTATAAATCTGTTTAATTTGGTTTTGATGGTTCTTGTAATAGTTTACGGCCTTCATTTCTAAATCATGACAAGTAAATAAAGAAATTATAAACCCAGTTGATATCGTGAATATGAGCGACAAATTTGGAAAAATAGCCCAAGTTATCGGACCGGTAGTCGATGTCACGTTTGATGGGGAAGGTAATACTATACCGCCTATCTATACCGCATTGAAAATCGACCGTCACGACGGGTCGGAGCTTGTCCTTGAAGTGGAACAGCATATCGGAGAAAATACAGTGCGTTGCGTTGCAATGGACAGTACCGATGGTTTGCAACGAGGCATGAAAGTTGAAAATCTTGACCGCCCGATTGCAGTCCCCACCGGAGAGCAAGTTAAAGGTCGTCTGTTAAACGTTATCGGAGAAGCTATTGACCACCTCCCCGAGCTTGAACGCGAGAATCTTCGTCCTATACATCAGCCGGCTCCCGATTTTGATGATTTGACAATCGGTACTGAGGTACTTTATACCGGTATAAAAGTTATTGACTTGCTTGAACCTTATAGCAAAGGTGGTAAAATCGGTCTTTTTGGTGGCGCCGGTGTTGGAAAAACGGTGTTGATCATGGAATTGATTAATAATATTGCCAAAGGTCATAACGGTTTCTCAGTGTTTACCGGTGTAGGAGAGCGTACACGCGAAGGTAATGATTTGCTTCGTGAGATGATTGAGAGCGGAGTAATGAAATATGGCGATAAGTTTGCTGAAGGCATGGAAAAAGGCGAGTGGAATCTTGCCGATGTTGACATGGAAAAGGTGAAGGAATCGCAGGCTACCCTCGTATTCGGACAAATGAATGAGCCACCGGGAGCACGTCTCCGTGTAGCGCTTTCGGGGCTGACTGTCGCTGAGCAGTTCCGTGACCAAGACGGTGGCGGTAAAGAGATACTTCTGTTTATCGATAACATATTCCGTTTTACGCAGGCAGGTTCTGAGGTGTCGGCGCTATTGGGTCGTATGCCTTCGGCTGTTGGATATCAACCTACACTTGCATCTGAAATGGGTAAATTGCAGGAACGCATTACTTCAACAAAGAATGGTTCGATCACATCGGTACAAGCGATATATGTGCCGGCCGATGACTTGACCGACCCTGCTCCGGCAACTACTTTCAACTTCTTGGACGCAACTACAGTGCTCAGCCGTAAGATTGCCGAGTTGGGTATTTATCCGGCCGTTGATACCCTTGAATCAACTTAACGCATTCTTGACCCGAATATCATAGGTGAGGATCACTATAATACAGCTCAAGCAGTTAAACAATTGCTCCAGAAATACAACGAGTTACAGGATATTATTGCAATCCTTGGAGTTGATGAACTTTCTGATGAAGACAAGCTTGTGGTGGCTCGTGCGCGTCGTGCTCAGCGTTTCTTGTCACAACCGTTCCACGTAGCAGAGCAATTTACAGGTCTTCCCGGAGTAATGGTGCCTTTGAGTGAAACAATCAGAGGTTTCAAGATGATTCTTAGTGGCGAAATGGACGAATATCCCGAACAAGCCTTCTTGAATGTCGGAACAATAGATGAGGCTATCGCCAAGGGTAAGAAACTACTCGATGAGGTAAAGTAACTAATGTGTAAATAACTATGATACTAAAAATAATATCGGCTGAAGATGTTCTGTTTTCCGGTGAGGTGGATTTGGTTTCACTTCCCGGTGAAAAGGGCGCATTTACGGTGCTGAACAATCACGCGTCGTTGATTTCAACGCTCGTTCCCGGAAAAATCGTTTATGACGAGGGCGGAAAACGCAGTGAAGTCTTGACCGACGGTGGTTTGGTCGATATTGATAATAATGTAGTGTCGGTGTGTATATATTAATTTTATGAAAAAAGTATTTCTCATATTGGTCGTTATGCTCTCTGTGCTTTTTAGCTCGCAGAGCGTGTGCGCATCATCGGGTGAGGGAGGCGAGTTGGCTATAAAAGAGACTATCTTCCACCACTTGGGCGATGGGTATGGGTGGGAAGTACCGTTTTCTCATCACCACCGTATTCCGCTTCCGATTATTGTAAAAGATTGTGACGGTCAATGGCATTGTTTCATGTCTTCGCGCGTGTCTCATGGCGAAACTTATGACGGTTTCTATATTGCCGAAGGCGGTGATTATAATGGAAAAATAGTAGGGAAAGATGCCAATGGCAACATATATCGTCCGATTGACTTGTCGATTACCAAAAATGTGTTGGCGTTGTTTATTACGATGTTTGTTGTTTGTCTTTGTGTGTTGAGTGTTGCGCGCTGGCATAAACGCAATGGGTTTAAAGCGCCGCGAAAAGGTATTGGTGCTATAGAAGCCCTCATTGCTTTTGTTTATGAAGGCGTCATAAAATCAACACTAAAAGATAAGGCTCGTAAGTTTGCCCCATATCTGTTAACTGTGTTCTTCTTCATTTTTGTAATGAATCTTCTTGGGTTGATAGTTATCTTCCCAGGTGGTGCAAATTTGACAGGTAATATTGCCGTAACATTGGTTTTGGCTGTAATGACATTCCTTGTTACCAATATTTGGGGAACAAAACATTATTGGAAAGATATATTTTGGCCCGATGTCCCTTTATGGTTGAAATTCCCGATTCCCATTATGCCGGTTATTGAAGTCTTTGGTATGTTTACTAAGCCGGCAGCTTTGACTGTGCGTCTTTTTGCAAATATGATGGGTGGTCACATGATTGTGATTGTGTTGACCATGCTCATTTTTATCTTTGCCCCAATGGGAGCGGCTGTGACTGGAGCTACTACAGTCGTGTCGGTTATATTCTCGATATTTATGTTGTTGATTGATGTACTTGTGAGTTTCATTCAAGCATATGTGTTCACAATGTTGTCAACAATATTTATATCTTTAGCTCAAGAGAATCCGCATCATGAGGCTGAACCTCACGATGCTTAATTAGAAAGTAAGTAATAAATTAATAACAATAAAAAATTAAAGTTATGTTAGCAATGATTTTAGCAGCCGTTGAACCTTTGTTAGGTCTTGGCG